>JBBSJF010000024.1:0-13229 GCA_038257495.1 Saccharimonadales bacterium (SeqCode)
TATGCAAACTTGCACTAGGCATAGTAAACGCACGTATAGCTATAACAGACTGTCTGATAATATCGGGTGTATATTTTGTGATGGTATGTTCTTTAAGATAATGTTCAAGAGGGGGCGAAAATGGTGGTTCAAGTGAGTGCTTTGTAAGATGCAAGGTAAGCCCAGTAATAAAATACCTTCCCTTATCTCTACCCCTAAATTTGCTGCTATGGTATCCAAAGTCACATTCAAATGCGGGAATTGTTAAAAAACCTTTTGTTTTAGTATCAAAAACCTCTATAGAAACTAGTGTATCGGAGAGGCTTTGGCCGTATGCATTAATATTCTGTACTACGGCAGCACCAGCGGTGCCGGGAATGTGTGACAAGCATTCTATACCACTAAATCCTAGAGAAACGCTACGAGTCACTACATCGTCCCATGTTTCACCTGCGCCTATCGTAAGATATACGCTCTCAGGGTCCTCTAGTAAATTTTCAATACCTTTGATCTCGTTAATGAGCACAATACCCTCGTAACCTTCATCTGCCCAGACTGTAGTTGTCCCTGCGCCAATCATGTGCGTGCCGACACCTTGCTTATGAGCCCATTCTAAAGCAGTAGGCACGTCGTATCTTGTGCTGATCTTGCAGGCATAAGAAGCTTTTCCCCCAAGATTGATCGATGAATAATTTTTTAGATCTATTTGTTGAAGTATATTCACTGATTCTTATTATACTTGACGAATGCATCTATGGTTACTTCTAAGGAAATCATTTTGTAGTGCTGCTGCATACGGCTCACGCTTGCATAGTTGGTGGTTTTCACGCTAACATAGTACTCATGAATGAGAAAAAAGACACTCGTCCATTTAGCCAGTTAGGTTCAAGGCTAAAATCCATGCGTGAAGGGCACAGTCAATCTTTGGCTGAGGTATCTGGAGCTGTGGAAATCGACAGTGTGGATCTTGCTCGAATAGAACGAGGAGAATATCCACCAAGCGAAGACGTGCTACTACTACTTATTAGTCATTTTGCTATTAAAGAGGACGAAGCTTTAAAACTATGGGAGCTTGCAGGATATAGTATGCAAAAACCGGCTTCTACCCACATGATAAATACTGAAGAGGGAACTGCGGCGCAAAGTGTTATGATCAGCCCAAGTGACCTAAGGATCGTATATACCGATATGGTGCACGTAATGGTAAATAATTACGGTGTGGTAATTAACTTCATGCAGGGTTCTGGTCTAAATATGCAGCCCCTAGCTGTATCGCGCGTTGGGATGAGCAAAGAACATGCTAAGAGTATTATCGAAGTGCTACAAAAAACCCTTGAACAGGCAGAGAAGCCTCACGTACCTAAGCAGTTATCTTCTGGAAATGTAGAAGATAATAAAACTGATAAAAAATAGTTATAAATCTCACAGATACGTTCTTTAATTCTATGTATAATCATTACGCACATAAAATAGAGGGTATTATTAATTATGAGCAGCACATCCGACATAATAAAAGGCAAAGCCAAACAGATTATAGGTAAAACAACGCTCAACGTCAGCATGGAGAATCAAGGAAAAGCTTTAGCAAGAAGAGCTCGCACAAAAGAGAAAGCTAGACGTGCAGAAGCTAAGCTATATAAACTTGATTGAGCAAGTTTATCATAAGCAGTCGCAGCGTCTACTACGGCTTTTGATTTATAGTAATGAGCTTAACTATACCCCAAGCAATGAGGGCATATATTGCTGCTGCAACTAGGATGGATGGCTCAAATACAGAACGTGTTTCACCTGCTGTTGACCTGGTAACTCCAAAAATACTGTCGAAAGGTAGAGTAAGAACGTTTGTGATACTATATATAACATTTACAAATCCGCTTGCCGTATTTGCACCGAATAACTTAAGCGTGAACCGTAGAGCCAAAAGAATCTCTACAAAACCTAAAATAAACCAGACTACATTTTGCAGGGTAGTTTTAGGATCGGTGGATGCTTCTGTTTGTACTCTTCGTGTTTCTTGCTGAACTGCCGCTCCGGTATTGTCCAACCCTTCTTCTTCTGTGCGAGTTACTGTCTGTTTAAAGTCTGCCATAATGGGTGTTCTCCTAGTTAATGCTATTTATTTTACTATAAATTACTCTCGTTGTATCATTTTATTACAAATTCGATCTATAACAAAAACTATCTAGAATGCAGAAAGTTCGTTGTCTAGCTCGTTAATGTCTGGTTCGCTTGGGTTTGGATCTGTCTGATCTACTGTAGTGGCAGCTTTGTCTAAATCTTCTTTAGAGCTAAGCTCGGGCGCAGGAGCAATATCATTGGATGCTGATAAAGGCTGCGTGCCTTTTGTTTGATTCTTAGACACATCCGAGGCATTGTTTTTCGTACTTTGGTTATAAACGACGAATCCAGTTAGACCCAATACGCCTACTGTTACTGCACTTAAAAGTACTATGCTTGCCGTAAAGCCATGCTTATCGATTCGAATCTTCATTATTGCTCACTCCCTTCTGGCAAAACATCATTA
Source organism: Saccharimonadales bacterium (SeqCode) (assembly GCA_038257495.1). GTDB lineage: Bacteria > Patescibacteriota > Saccharimonadia > Saccharimonadales > JBBSJF01 > JBBSJF01. Next base: position 2,504 of record JBBSJF010000024.1, read on the forward strand.
CTTTGTACTGACTTAACGCCTACTATAAGATTTTTTACAGACACTTTGTATGCCTTGAGGGCTTCTTGCTCACTCTGCAGGCTTTCCTTGAAGCTAGCTGCAGCACCTTTTGGATCTTCACTATCGCATTTAAAGTCGGTACTAGATGTTTTTATGGTGTCTACTGTTTCTTGGGCAGCAGCCTTCTTTTTAGCCACATCAGCAGTTAGTTCTTCAATAGTAGAGAGCGTATTGCCTTTTTCGATATAAAACGCTTCTGTACGTTCGGCTATGGTCGTAAAGAGATCAAGCTGCTTTTGACCTCTCTCAGTAATACGCGCCATAATGTTTGTAATTACTTTTTCTCGTTTTTTACATGCTTTTAATTTTTTCTCATCTAGTCTTGTCTCTTTAGTATCCTTTTTTTCTTGTTTCTTTTCCTCAAGAGTATCTTTTGATGCTTGAACCTTCGTTCGTGCATCTTGGTTACGATTGGTCTCTGCGAGTACTCCAAGCGGAGAAACTAAAGAAAGTGAAAGTGAGGCTATTACCGCAAACAAACTTTGTTTTAGTATTATTTTCATTTATATTTGTATCCTTTGATTGTATGTAAAGTTTATGCTCTAGAGCAGCAAGTGTCAATAGTAGCGGATAAATTATATCTACTTATACCGATTCGCGCTGGCACGGTTCATTTGCGCTTGTATCAAAACCCCTTTAATAAACCGGCAAGCCTATACTTACGTAAGCTATACACGATCATAATGCTGATATCCAAAAGGCAATTAACGTTAGCGCAGACTATATAAATGTACTACCTAATGTATGGACAACTATTGTTCCATTTTTAAGCGTAGAATCGTAAGTGAATCAAGCTAGTCGAACTATAATGTCCAGCCAGTTGGCGTGAAGCCATAAATATATGTAAGTAGTTCTGAAACTATTACTGCAGCGACAAGCATTAAAACAAGAGTTAATAGTATGTAACCGATGTCTTCACCTTTTTGCTTTGCATACCTGCCGTATAAGACGGTAACAAAGACTAGAACAGCAGTAGAAAGACAAAACATCCAGAATATAGTTCCATTAACTTCACCTGTTGTAATTTGCATCCAGGAATTAACTAATGAAGTGACCAGAATCGATAAGATCGATAGTATAAACAATTTTTTTAGACATTTTTGGATCATTTTAAGACATTATATCAAAATTTTTTATACAGTTGCTAGGTCCTTATCCCAAACCGTAGTGAATAGAATCAAGGTCGTTTTACAAACGACTATTTAATAACATTTTAACCAGCGAGGCTGTATATAGGTAAGAGTACAGCCACAACATAAAGTATACCTATAATTGGAGAAAGAATAAGGGGCACCATTATACCTACAATTACCTGCCGCAGTAACGTTTGTTTATATTTAGTTGTTTTATAATACGACACGGACGCAAGACCAACCCAAAGTATACTTATTAATAATCCTAGCCAGTAAATCATATTTACCAAAGATGTGGAACTCGATCCTTTTATCATATTTGGCAGAGCCACACTCATTACGAAAAGCTGGGCAAAAAACAATAATAAGAATATAAGACTAAGTTTAAAATATACTGATTTAATATTTGGTTTCATTCGAGGATTATATCAAAATTTGTATGGTACAGCGTCATTGCCGAGGTCAGAACCTTAATTGTCCTTCAAACTTTCTAACGACTCGATGGCTTTCTCTCGTAACTTATATTGAACGAAGACATGATCATGACAGAAAGCTGCTACCACATTGGCTGAAATACCATGTTTGGCAAGCTTCGTAGCCATAACCGCAGTTAAACCAACCAATTCAAGCGAAGTATGCACTTCTATAGTCAGCTTTGCGTATGGTCCTTCATTTTCAATGTCCAATGAGTCGAGATACTCTTTAGCAGCAATTACGGCAAGTCGGCCGTTTTCATAGAAGGTAGCTAAAACTTTGTCACGCGATATTTTTGACTCATCTTGAATACTGGTAAAGCCATACTGAATATCATCACACGAGATCCTAATGGATTGAAGAGTTTGTTTTAAATCTGTGATACCTGACATAATTTAATAATACCAGAAGCCAGTTTAAATCCAGCAAATCATGCATTCATGCATTAACGGATAGCACGTAACTGGATTTGAACCGACCACTCAATATCAGAACTAAAATAATAATAGCTGTAACATATTTCGTAGTAATGATGCAGTTTTCATGACGAAGTTAGAATCAATTTACTGCGTAATACTATACAGTCCATTAACTACATCTTCAATACTTGGAGGTAGCTCAAGTCCTAGAATCTCTCCTAGAGAATCCCTGAAAATCTCACCAGAATCCTCTGCCCGTTCTCCATCTTCAGGAAAGTTGCTCACTAATCCTAAAGCATGAGCTAGGCCATCTACTATATTTCGATTAGTAAACCCTGGGTTTGAAGGCACGCCCAATCTATTTAAAGCTTCACGGGATTCTATGCGAAGGGTTGTGTAATCATTATCATCGAGTAAGACATTTCCGATCATGAAACTAATTATCTTCCTATCCAATTTCTATTACAAGCATAAGCTAAAAGGTACAGCTTAGTTAACGAAGTTAAAACTAAATTTCAAATGATGCCAGCAGCATGATCCTTTTTATACAAGTTATAGTCGCTACAGTACTTGTCTGTATACAGATACTCATCCGTCCCACGATCACATCTGAACTGTTTGTATAGATCTTCTGGTAATAATGCATTGCTTTGGCGACTTTTGAAATAGACAACGCTAGAATACTAATCAACAATAGAAGGCTGAGCAATGTTAATATAAAGCCTTTGTTTTTCATAACGTTAGTATAACAAAAAAAGACGTCGGTTCTGACGTCTCAAATGGTTTTAGATGTGGTACAGCTTAATGCACGAAGTTAGAACCAGCTTGCTTACTGCCCATCCCTAATATCGTCCATACCAAGCTTATGTTCGAGGTAAACTACGGTAGGCAGGTTAAGTAAATGAAACTTAACTGATAGCTCTCCAAGTTGTAAACCAATTTCAGGATTAACACCTCTATTTGCTGCACGCATTTCAAAAGGCTTTCCCTCATACTTCTTTAAAAATGTAGGGATATCGTCGTATAAAACAAACTCTACATGTTCTAGCCCCTCTTGATGCTCGCTCCCTGCTTTTGGGGCGGGTAGTTCAATGGCATCTATTCGCCAGGGCAAATGAACAACGGGTTCATTCAAACGAAATGTTGAAATCGGACGACTATTGATCAAAGTCTCACCAAGCAATCTTGCAACAGATGATAGTTCAGTTTTCTTTTTAGCGTAGTTTTCAGCTGAAGTTGTTCGGTAGCACATATGGTCAATCTGAACAAAATCAGACAAATCAAAACCCTCATCAACCACACGCCCTAAAATATCGTCTAAAAATTTTGAGTAATCTCCAATAACTCGTTCGAGTTCAGGCATAAAAATAGTATAGCAAACGAACTCGGTTCGAATCTCATTTGGTTTTTGGTAAAGTTCGAACCAAAAACTAACAGATAAAAGATTGTAATATCATGATGCGGAAATGGTACCCGCGGACGGATAGCGGACTTCGTCCTTCTCCAATCAGCCATGCTCGAAGCAAGCTTCTGCGCGTGGCTTCGCTACGCCGTACCGCCTCGGCGATTCTCGATTCGTTTCACGAATCTGCCAAATAAAATACCCCATCCTTGAGATGAGGCACTTTATTTGGTACACCATTATCGAACAGGTTAGGTCACTGTTCCTTACCTATAATAGTTCAAATGCCCTCTAAAATGCTAACCACCTTGCTTTCCTATATAGTTTTAAATTTTTGACACAATCTTTTTATAAAGAGAATGCTGTATGTGATTAGGCATTTTTTCTAGAGGCTTAAACTTAAACGTATCAAGCTGCTTATCAAGATCAAGAATTAAGAATTCTGCTGCTTCAAACATTTTCATTACTGAGACTTGGCTTAAGATAATTACATTATTCACATACACAAATGCTTTGTTATCGATGAGCTCAAGTTCAAACTCGGTTGCGTGCTGGATTAGCTGTTGCATAAAAGCAGGATTTAATAAGGTCAGTACTTCTACGTCATAGTCTTTGGCGGCAAAAATCCTAAAGTATTCATTGAAGTCGCCCTCAAGTTCAACCATGTCTTGAGCCTTAAATACATCAAGAGTCTCGCCAAATATCCAATTATTCTTTTTACTATCTATAAAAACATGCGGTACAACCTTAGGTAACTCAATCTCAATTACTCCGTAATAATGAGTCATCCGGCTTTTACCTGAACTCGTAGAAAATTTGTGTACGTACACGCTTATTCTGTGTCCGTATAGCGAGCCTTCTAAGATTTCTCCCGTTACATGGTCGTTATTACCGGCTTGGAAAACTGCACCACTCGAGATATATTTGTCATCCGCTCGAAGTACAAAGCCATTATCTTTAGCGAATTGTTGCAGTACCTCATGTTGTCGAGCTTTTCCTATTCTGTCAGTATGGCTAAAAAATAATAGCAGAAAAATACTCCACACCACTATCAAAGGTATGCCAATATATTTGTTATAGGGCATCAATAAACCTATCAGGATAAACGCAAGTACAAGTCCACCCAGCACTTTGAAAAAATTATTAACAAAGAAATCCCCAGATTTGCCTCGAGGTTGAGAAAAGGCACTTATATCGAATTGGGCCTGTTTATTCTGATTTGCCATTGTAATTTGTTTAGAATTTAATTTTGAACTTTGAACTTGGGGTAAATTGGTTATGGTACCCGCGGACGGATTCGAACCGCCGACTTTCTCGTCCGAAGCGAGACGCTCTATCCCCTGAGCTACGCGGGCATGACAGCTATTATAGTATAGCTTCTTTCATCTTTTGCAATCTGTTAGTTGTCGGCTACGAAGCGCCATAGGCGATGAGTATCGTTTTTTATGCCGATTCGTTCTGTTTCTAGTATTTTATAACCCCTGAGTGGCGGTAAAAGTTTTAGCCTGCCCACGTTAAGTTTTGATCCGTTATCCTGACCAGTAATATGTAGCGCTTGGCATACTTTTGCTGGACCATTGGTTAGTTCATGGTCGGGTTTGTTACCACGTCTTTCACGTATTTTTTCTATGCCCGTTTCGGGCAAAATAGCTCGGATAAGCACTGCTTCGCCATGCCCTTCAGCCCCGCTTACTATATTCATGCACCAATGCATACCATACGTAAAGTAGGCATACACGTAACCCGCTGGTCCGAACATGATCTCAGTGCGTGGCGTCTTGCCACGGTAGCTATGGCTTGCCGCATCTTCCTGCGAGTAAGCTTCTGTCTCGACGATGATGCCTCCAGTTTTAGCGCCATTTTCTTCTATGGTGTATAAGCGCCAGCCGATAAGATTACGGGCAGCATGTACCGCCCCTTCCTCAAGCAGTGTAATAAGTTTTGCATGTTGCTTCATAATATATAGTATATAAGGACTATGTTGTCATCTGCCCATCAACTTATTCGAGCTACCGCAAATCAACTTGGTCTTTCTGAAGAAGATGTAGATTTTTTATTAAAAGCAGAAAAAGAACATATTTTTAAAATAGAACTTCAAGACGGTCAGCAATTCGATGCCTTTCGTGTACAACATAATAGCCAACTAGGCCCTCATAAAGGAGGTATACGGTTTCATCCAGATGTAGACCTAGACGAGGTGAGGGCATTGGCAACGCTAATGTCGCTTAAAACCGCTGCAGTAGGCTTGCCGTTGGGTGGAGGCAAGGGTGGCATAGCCGTGGATCCTCGCACATTGGACAATAAACAGCTAGAAGAGCTATCGCGAGCCTACGCAAAATACCTATCGCCTCATATTGGACCTACAAAAGACATACCAGCTCCTGATGTAAATACCGATTCCAAGATTATAGATTGGATGGTAGACGAGTTCGAAAAACAGACGGGCGATACTACAAAAGCGTCTTTTACGGGTAAATCTATCGCCAACGGAGGATCGGAGGGCAGACAAGAGGCAACGGGACGAGGAGGGGTCATTGCCCTGAGAGAGCTACTGGCTTTGCGCAAACAAAAAGACGATATTACCTATGCGATTCAGGGTTTTGGCAATGTGGGTTCGTTTTTTGGTTTGATTGCCGAAACAGAGCAAACTAATTGGCAATTAGTAGCAGCAACAGATTCGAGTGGTGGTATTAGCGATGCATTTGGCTTGTCCTCAAAAGAACTGGATGCGTATAAATCATCTAGTGGCAAGCTAGCAAGTTATGAGTCAGAAAGTGCAGTGCAGATAACCAACGATCAATTAATCACTGAAGAAGTAGACGTGCTTGTACTGGCAGCTCTCGGCGATGTTATAAACAAGGAAAATATGCATTTAGTACGAGCTAACATGATCTTAGAGTTAGCCAACGGACCCGTTAGTAATGATGCCTACGAATATTTAACAAAAAAAGGAATTATCATTATTCCTGATGTGCTGGCTAATGCCGGTGGCGTAGTAGTGAGCTATCTAGAGTTGCAGCAAAACCTTAGTAGTGAGCATTGGAGCGAAGCAGAAGTAAATAAAAAACTAGAAAAATACTTAGTAGATGCAGTAAGAAAAGCTTATAAGTGTAGCGTTGATAAAGATCTGTCTCTAAAAGAAGCCGCTTTTGGCATAGCGATTCAGAGAATCGCACAGTCTAGATTTATTAGTTAACGATACCGAAACCGCGATCGTATAGCGATTGGGTACTGTCAGCTGTAATGCCATTAATGGTAGTTGGAATCTGGCTTAATGTAGTAGGCCATGGCAAAGGCAGCTTCGCCCTAAATGGCTGGTCACCAAATAGCACATCCGCTATGCCACCACCTTCGCTGCCTGGTAACCACGACGCTACGACAGCGTCGGCTTGTGCAACCTGATCTGTCATTAATAATGGTCGACCGGATATCACGACTATAACCACTTTCTTACTTCGAGTCCTGAGGCGTTCTATAACTTTTTTGTCTAATTCTTCTAACGAAGGGTTTGGGTTATCTCCAAACCCTTCTGCATACGGTTTTTCGCTTACTATTGCTACGGCAACATCTGCCAGGGTAGTGTTTTCGAATCTAGCCTCTTTGTCATATTTGACCGTACTGCCTGTACCCGCGACTTCGCGGATTCCTTGCAGTATAGAGGTTGCACCGGGTATATTATTGCCGTCGACCCCCTGCCATTCGATCGTCCAGGCACCCGACTGTCTGCCTGTATTATCGGCGCCGCTACCAGCTACTAAAATGTTCTTGGCAGCGTCTTTACTTATGGGCAGGGTGCTGTTTTCGTTCTTTAGTAGAACCGACGAGGCAGCGACGGCTTTGCGGGCTAGGGCGTGGTTCTTTTGTGTACCTATGGTGCTTGGATCAAAACTATTTGGGACTTCGTCGAACAAACCTGTCTTAAATTTTTGATAAAGAATCCTGCGCACTGCATCGTCTATACGTTCTTGGCTAATTTCGCCTTGGTTTACTCCGCGGCGTACGTCTTTGATGAATCCTTTATATTCGAATGGCAGCATTCCCATATCTACGCCTGCGTTTATGGTCTCGGCGGACGCTTTATACTGGCTTTTACCCGAAAACTCATACATACCATACCAATCGGATACCACGAAGCCCTTAAAGCCCAACTGGTCTTTTAGTTTCTCCGTAACAAGATGTTTATTATCGATTACGCGCGTGTCTCCCCAAAAACTCAGACCAACCATAACACTAGCTACGCCTGCATTGGCAGCCGCTGCATAAGGTGGCAAATAATGGCTATCCAGCAGGTCTTCTCTAGCTGGTATAACTCCTTGGTCGATTTTAAATCCTTTATTTTTTGACTGTCCCCACTGCATTGAGCCGGTGCCGAGGTAATGTTTAGCAGTAGCTGATACTCGGGATTTTGAAGAGTCTGTATTATTAGCAGCTTGTGTTCCTTGTATAAATGCTGCGCCGTAACGCGCATTTAGAGCCGGATCGTCCGAAAATGCTTCGTACACTCTACCCCAGCGGATATCCAAAGGCGCGTCTAGCGAAGGCGAATAGCTCCAATTGATACCTGTAGTCGCAATTTCTTCTGCCGTAGCTGTCGCTACTGACTCGGTAAGTTTAATATCATTAGCGGCTCCTAAGCCGATCGCATGAGGAAAAATCGTACTACCAGGCACGTTCCCATTTCCATGGTTCGCATCGATACCGTAAAAGATTGGGATGCCTAATCTAGATTTTCTTGCTTGTTCCTTCATGCCAGACACCATCTCATGCCAGCCTTCGGGAGTATTGTTTTTAGGTTTTGAACCAGCTCCGCTAAGAATACCACCTAGGTTGTATGCACCTATATCTTCAATTTTTTTCAAACTATTCTTGTCTACTAGTGCCATTTGACCTATTTTTTCCTCGAGGGTCATATAGTTCATCAGGTTTTCGACGCGTGCGTCTATCGGCTGTTCGGGTTGCTTATACAGCGCATTAATAGGTGGTTTTTCTAACGGTGAGGAATTAGCCCTGTATAAATAGTATGTGGCTGCAGCCAGTATGCTTATAAGCAGTACGTATAGTAGCCAGGTATTATATAAAGCTTTAGACATAGTATGTGCCACAGGCAGTATTATATTTTTGTTTTTACGTTTAGCCATTGCCTATAGTTTAACATCGACAATACAATTATCTACGTATGCAGCCCAAGTAGCTTAATTCTTTACTTGAATACTTTTTGCGAGCTGGTCAAAGCCCGCTTCGTACTCATTGCTAGAAGTATAGATATATTCAACTTTTACCACGCCTTTGCCAGTATCTATATAATATACAGACAGGGATGTGTCTTTTTTAAACGACGACTCCTGGTTATACTCCGTCAATGCCTTAAGTGTTTTACGGTCATTTATAAAAAGAGAACTACATATATGCTTTTTTACATTTTGGACGTTTTGTAGCTGGTTGCAATCTTTTGAATTGCCAGGATCGATAGAAACTTTTATAGGCGAGCTAGGGTTGGCACTACAGTCTAGTGACGCACCGGCAGGAATTATGTATGACGCACCCGAAGACGACGGGCATGTACTTTCCGTCCAACCGTCAGGCAGCGTATAACTTACTAAAGACAAAACACTAGCTTGGGATGTGTTATTAGAATTGGGCGTGCTTGGCACGGGGGTGTTGTTGCTCTGTTGGTTATTTGCAGGCTGTTTATCCGAGCTGCCTATTTTCCAACCTATTAAACCAGCTAACAGCGCTAAAACGAATACGATTAGGCATATCTTTGTAACATTATTGTTACCGTGCTTAGTATTTGGTTCCATAATTCCCTTAGTTTAGAGAGTTAGTATACACAGAATAATAGATTGTTGATGTGAGGTATCTCTCACCAAGCGCATGAATTCAAACAGAGTATAAGTTAATTTATGACGCGTATGATAAATCACCAAGTTTTTATGAATGTTTCTGTTCCAGATACTATTTCGTCAGTAGTAGTTTGCTATCACTGGATCGGACAACAAAAGACCTGAATAGTATTCCACTTAGGTTCAACCTCCAGTAGAGACTCTGGATGACACTGTACGCCTATCATATAGCCGGTAGTTTCTGTCCCCTCTATAGCTTCAATAATATCGTCTTCAGAGTGGGCTGATGCTCTTAATACGGATGCAATGTCCTTAACAGCCTGGTGATGGTGGCTATATGTATAACTCTGTCCATAAGTGATGGGCGACCAAGCTTCATTTTTGTTTACTATCTCCCCAGTTGTAATTCCAATAAGAGGTTTCATTTTACATATCATAACAAAAAGTATAGATAAATAATTCTCACAGAATCTTTTATTTTTCAGGATGCTATAATCTAAATATGGAAATTTTACTATCTCTGCTACCAGTACTAATCATGGGTGGAATGTTGTACTTGTTTGTGATAGCCATTCGAGATGCTTCGCGGTTAAAGGGAACAGAACGAATTGCTTGGATTTGCCTGATAATTTTTTTGTTCCCACTAGGCTCCATTATCTTTCTTTTAACCAAGCCAAGTAATAAAAATTGAACACAAGTATTTTGGAGGGCCGTTTTAGGCGTTATCGCAACTACCTTTAGTGAGGACCGCCTGACATATTAGCCATGAGAAATTAAAAGTAAAACCTTGTCAAAAGCAGCTTAGGAATTATCGATAGAAGTCTCATTTAGGGTATCGTTTGGCTCAGGAGTAGAATTATTTTTTTTAACCACACTGTAATCAGATCTGCTGAGTATGACTTTCTCGATAGCTTTAACCTGATGCTTGAGCTTAATAATAAACGAATCCCTGTTCTTATGTATTTTTTGGTACTCACTTAACTTAACAGGGATACGAGCGTCGCAGTTTTCATCTGAACATTCACACCTGAAATGCAGGACCGAATCATCGTCCCAAACTAGTTCGGGATTCCCTTCCTTCACATGCATCTCATTGAGTTCGTCAAGACCGGTCCCTATTTTTTCGTTTACACGCCTAAAAATCATTTCATTTTCAATTTGACGCTTCTCGGTAAGAGATATACCCATAAGCTAAATATAGCACAATATTCTAAATAATACTTCCAGTAACGAATGTATGATTTATATAATCCGCTATTTCCCCGTGGTCTCTGCCACGGGGTTCTCTTGGCGGAAGGGAGTTTGAGGGGAACCGTTGGTTCCTCTCAAATGCAGCTATACTAGTGGTGTGCCAATCACCAAGAGTAACCACTGCGCCTACGACACCCATTACCA
>JBBSJF010000025.1:0-12971 GCA_038257495.1 Saccharimonadales bacterium (SeqCode)
AAGATTGAATGCACCTTTGACTACCTCAAAGAGCATTTGTTACTTGTTTCATCGTTCCCGCGTTCAGTGAAGGGTTACTTCGTACACTACACGCGCATTATCCTGAGCTACCAGCTTATGTGGGGGTTTTGAGACTCAGGTACAAATTGTCCGCTTATACAGTTATTGCTAAAATTATAGTAGGTAACAAAACAGAAATGAACCAAAACTCACTCGCTAATCTCCATAAGTGGCAGAAAGGAACGTCTGGCAACCCCACTGGCAGAACGCGCGGCAGTAAGAACCTAGCTACTATTGTGCGTGAGCTTCTTGAACAAGATATTGATACAAAATTTCCCTTAAATGACCGCCTAAAACAACTTATTGCCGATAACGGTACAAGCTACGCCAAAGCCATAATCTACGCTATGCTATTAAAAGCATTAGACGGTGATGTGAGAGCCGCAACCTACTTAACCGAATTGCAACTCACAGGCGAAGCTAATGACGACGAACCGGGCTTGTTTAATGCTACGAAGTTACAAATTGAGATAATAAAGCCTGATAAATCAGCAGAGATTTAGCAAAGACTTTTTATTATAAATGTTATCTATAATACATTGTTTATTACTTGTAAAACGCTACTGCTAGGGATATGCTGACTACACATAGGGCAACATCACTCTATCATTAACGTAACAGAACTAAAAACTTATGCTTACTCCACTGTAAGCAAGCAATGACGCAAGTGCCAAACCTTAGACTTGCCGAACCAACTAATCGCCTTTAGACGGCTTTCGGAAAATAGGAAAGTACGGGCTACGGCTAGCGAACTCTTAGAAAGGGACAGTGATGTCCTTAACAATATTAACACCTGTGAAATCGCAGGCTTCTACCACAGCTTTGCCTAATAAAAAGCAAGAACACACAAACTTAGCTGAAACTGCACATACTCTAGAAAAACTACGGAAAGTTCTAGCAATTGAGGGTGGCGAGAGTAGTGAAATGTACGCCTACGACAAAGACGGAAATAAGGTCACGCTCTAATAATTTACTAACCAAAGACTACACGAACCGTGCAAGGGCTTATATAATGTCTAATAGATGTCAGAAGCCGAACAAAACGCCCAAACAGTTCCTAGAAATATTACAAGGCCTGTACCCTTCGCAAGACGCTAGGGACATAGATATTACACAGCTTAAATACGTCATCTATGCCCGTAAGTCTACAAAGGGCGAAGAGCGTCAGGAACGAAGTATTAAAGACCAGATAGACGACTGTATGAAGCGTGAAGTCATACCTAATAATCTTAGGATTATCGGTAAGCCAGTCCGAGAAAAAGGCAGTGCTAAAGAGCCTGATATACGTCCCAAGTTTCGGACAATGATTGACGACATTAAAGCTGGAAAGATAGACGGTATCGTAACGTGGCATACAGACCGCCTAGCCCGCAATATGAAGGAAGCTGGCGAGATTATTGACCTGTTAGACAAAGGAGTTCTGAAAGACCTACGTTTTGCTACGTCAGCATTTGAGAACAGTCCAACAGGTAAAATGCTACTAGGTATTTCTTTTGTACTCTCTAAGCAATACTCCGAACATTTGAGCGAAAGTGTAACTAGGGGGAATAGGCGAAAGACCGAAGAAGGTATCTTTTTTGACGAAATGAAGCACGGCTACTACGTCAGTGCTGACGGCAAGCTATTCCCTGACGGAAACAACTTCATCTTTATTAAAGAAGCATTTGCAAAACGGCTGGACAGTTGGAGCCAAAAAGAAATTGCAACTTGGCTCAACAGCGAGGGCTATACAGTACGCAAGAAAGGCAAGAAACCTAAAGCCTACAAGTGGGATAAGGATAATGTCAGTAAAATGCTCCGTGATACTGTCTACACTGGCGTTTTGAAGTACGGTAAAAGCCTTGTAGACCTGACAGAGTGGTATGAGTTTGAGCCCGCTATAAGTGTGGATGACTTCTTAAAAGTAAATAAGGTCAAAGACCTTGCCGACCCTAAACTGGTATCGTCATTATCCGTTAAGCCGAGAGAAACAACCAAAGCCGATATGCTTCGGGGTATGATTTACTGTGGCTACTGTCATCAAACCCTAACTTCGGGGATTACTACCAAAAAAGACCCTGAAACAAAGAAAGTTATATCTTCTCGCTATTATTATCGGTGCGAAACCGAAACTTGTGTCTTTAGGAATAAGAGCATAAGGGCAAAGATTGTGCTGGATTACATTACTGACTTCTTAGATACTCACCTGTTTACTACTGAAACAAACTACGAAGCCTATGTAGCCGAAGCCCAAGAATACGCTCAAATACAAGCTAACGCATTAAACAGCGATATAGCCGCTCTTACAAAGCAACTCGGTCTTAAAAACGAAGAATACGATCGTACAAAAACGGCTATTACCGATAACCCGCAGATTGCTAGGCACTACAACTTAGACGAAATAGAAGCAGAAGCAAAAGATATAGATACCGACTTACATAAGCTCATAAGCACCAGAAAACGGCTAAAACAAAGCGTTTTGACCTATTCCGAATATCTTGAACTTTTTAATTCCATAGGTGTTAATCTACGCCAAACACACGATATGAGCCTGATTGACGACACTGTGCGAAAGTTCTTCTTGAACCTTACGATTAAGCAAATTAAAAAGAACGAAAAACAGGGGTACAAAATAACCCACGAACTTAAAAAGCCGTGGGTTTATTTCGTTAAAACCGATAATTTCGTCCGTGGTCGGGGTGACAGGACTTGAACCTGCGACCTCACGGCCCCCAGCCGTACGCGCTACCAACTGCGCTACACCCCGATAACAGATATAGTATAGCTTAACTTATTTAGTGCTTTAACGCCCTCACGGTCACGATCATACTTGCAGGCTTAACCTGCAAATCTGTCTCGACCCCACCTCAGCTTGGTCGCATTCGCGATCCAGGCTTCCGGCCTTGCAAAGTGCCACCGGCACTTCTCACCCCAGTCGCGCGCTTTACCAACTAAGCTACACCCTGTAATTCTAAAATCAAAGTGCCAGGTTAGCCAACTTGATTAATCCGCATTTTTCTAAGTGGGTGTCCGCATATACCGACCACGGTTGGCACGGATGATAAGACTCCCGAGCGAATAGTATTCAGATAATCAATGTATGACCTTCCCAGCACTTCCTATTATATACCAGTTAGAGTACGAAATAGCTTTGTATAAACCGGATCTATAAATACTCTTATAAGTGGGTATATTACGAACACGAAGCCAGCTATCGCAAAGAATCCGTAAGACTCGATAACACGCATACCTCGTTGTATCGGCTCAGGCGCAAACGCATAGAGGACTCTGGAGCCGTCTAATGGCGGGAACGGAATCATGTTAAAGATAAAGAATCCTAAGTTTACGGTTACAAAAGTAAGGATTATCGAACCTACCAGTTCCCCGCCGTTAAATCCAATAATTCGAAATATTATTCCGCCTACTATAGCCAGTGCAAAATTTGTTAACGGTCCCGCAAGACCAATCAGCGCGACGCCAAACTCATCGTACTTAACTCTATTAGGATTAAATGGAACTGGTTTAGCAGCACCAAAAATAGGCGTTCTAATACCGCTAGAAGCCGTTAGACCATTAAAAATAATAAGCATGAGCGGAAGCGCCAAAGTAAGGAACGGGTCTATATGCTTAGCCGGGTTTAGACTGAGCCGACCCTCTAACCTAGCTGTATCGTCTCCAAGCCAGTTACCCATGAATGCATGCATTGCTTCATGCAATGTCATGGAAAAAAGTATGCACGGAAGCGCAACCAGCAGGGCAAATAAAATACTGTCAAACATAATTCACCTACCATTATACCAGTAGATCATTGACTTAACAGTAAAAAACAGATACAATCAGCCTTCGAATCTAAAGGAATTATTATGCAAAAATGCGAACTAACCGGTAAGGGCAAACAATACGGTCACAATGTGAGCGCTTCCCAGCGCAAAACGAGCAAAGTATGGAAGCCCAACCTTCAAACTAAATCTATCGTCGTAGACGGCAGAAAAATCACTATGAGGATAAGCACGCAAGCTATACGTACCTTAAAGAAAAAAGGTCTTATAGCTAAATAAGCCGTTCCGCCTTACTTTTTTACATACAAATACCCTGTCAGTTAACAGGGTATTTGTATGTAAAACGAGTTGAATTTACAGTGTAGGCTCTATAACAATAAGCTTTAAATCTTGGGGTATATCGCTTGCCTTTAGCTTTAGCTTCGGTACGGTTTCTGTAATCTCCAAGCCTAACCCCTTTAGCGCCTCGTCAAGAGGCTGCTGGGGTACTTCGTAGTTAAAGCCTTTTTGTTCGTAATGCGTCGGGACAACAATCTTTGGCTCAATCTTCTTGATAAGCTTCAGCGCGTCTACACCATCTGTGGTGTATCCATTACCACCTACGGGTATAACGAGCACGTCCACAGCCCCTAATTGCTCTAGCTCAGCATCGGTAATGTCCGAAAAAATATGCCCAGCAAAAGCAACTCGTATGTCGTCTGCGACTATCTTGTATAGTACAGCATCCTTCTTCTTGCCTTCTTCGTCCATATGCGCCCGTACAGCGACGCCCTTTACGGATACGTCAGAGACTTCGTATTCGCCAGGAAACGTTATAAACAGTCTGCCTGTCTGCGGGCTGGTGATTATTTTGGTGTTACTAACTAGTTCCACGTCGCTGTCTTTAGTAACAGACTTCTTACCAAAACTCACCATATTGTCATCGACGACTAAGCTAGCTTTCTTTGAAGTTAATCTAACACAGTTGGCACCGTAATATTGTAATTCCATACTAATCTCCTACTAGGTTATAACTTCTGGTTCTGCGGTGGTAAATAGATGATGGGTATCTACCAGTACCTGCTTTTTTGCCATACTGATGTTGGTTAAAAATCTATCATTTACTTGTCTTCTGTATACAAGTTCTTCGGGAGTCATGAGTACGTAGCGTATAGACTTCCCTTCTTTCTTCTCGAGATCTTGGACATAACGCGCAAGCTTGGTATGGTTTACATCGCCAACCACCATAAGATCAGCTCCGCTTGTCTCGTCTCTGGTGAACTGCCCAGTCAGTACAACAAGCTCTAGATGCCCGACTTGGTCAATGTTGGTCACACCTTCTTCATTCTCTACGCGCGTCAGCTGAGCGCCTGTGCCGAACATTTCGCTTAGAGGCTGATAGTACTCATACTTTTGATTTACCTCATAGTAAAGCTTGTGGTCTGTAGTATCTGAAGTAATGATACCTATACTTAATAGATTCGCTAGCTCTCTGCGTACAGAGTTTATCTGCTCGTCAATTTTACGAGTAATTTCTCGTACATAAAACGAACGGCTCGGATTACTCATGAACAGTTGCAGTAACTTAACTCTCGTCTTGGACCCAAAAAGTTGCTCTATCACTTCACTTGCTCCTTATTAGTCGCTCGTTCTATAAGAGGGGAACATCCCCTCTTATCACGCCCCGAAGTATCGGGGGTTGTTCTCCCCTGAAGCAGAAATGAAAAATGAGAAATAAATTCTCTTTTTTCATTAGCACCCTTAATTTGCTCTATCACGGTACTATTGTATCAGAGTAATCTGCTTTATGAACTCAAAAATAAATTAGTATGCTGCATCGCTTCAGAAACGTAATCGTTATTTGTATTCAACCACACAATCCGCGGATTTCGTTTGAACCAGGTTATCTGCCGTTTTGCTAATTGCATGTCCGAACGCACGAACCTTTGCTTAGCTTCCTCTATCCCTATTTCTTCGTTAATGTACGCCCCAATAGCCTTATATCCTGGTGTTAAAAATGATGCAGATTCTTTAGGGTAGCTCTTACGTAGCTGAATTACTTCGTCGGCAAGCCCTAGCTTCATCATATGATCTACACGTTTCGAGATTCGATTTTTTAATACGCTACTATCTGCAAGCAATCCTAACTCTAACGCATTATAGTGAAGTTCTTTTTTATTGGTTATAATGCCCCCCCGCTCTACCGCTCTCTGTAAATGGCGACGATTGTTGTAATTAATATCAGTTTTTTTGATGCCCATGTCTGAAGCTTTTTGCTGTAATTCTTCAAGACTCAATTTTTCCAGAGCTTCCCGAAGGTGTGGCTGAGGTGTCGCAAAATCAAAGTTATATAGAAGTCCATCTATATACAGCCCACTCCCTCCTACGATGATAGGAAGTTTTTTGCGCTCAGTAATCTCTTCTATCTTTTTACGAGCGTCCCTTTGGAACATGGCGGCGGTATATGGCTCGTCCGGATTTACAATATCAATAAGATGATGCGGCACAGTTGCCTGTTCCTGAACAGTCGGTTTTGCAGTACCAATATCCATGCCTTTATATACCGTCCTAGAATCGGCACATATGATCTCTCCTTGGTATTTACGAGACAGTTCTATGGCTAATGCAGTCTTGCCACTTCCCGTAGGACCTACTATAACCACGATCCGTGTTGCTAAGGTAGACGGCAGAGAGAAGTTCGTAGATGGGTGTGGGATATCCATATTCTACCTCCTACCTGCCATCCTCTAAGCCGGGCCACCAGATTAGTTTAGCTATATCTATATAGAAATCATCAGACACGGCTACACCTTCGGCTTCAAGATGTGCTTTATGCGCCTGTCTGCCTCCTGGATAACCAGCTGCAAGACCACCACTCTTATTTACTACCCGGTGCCACGGCAGCATCGGATCGCCAAAATGAGCTACTCCTCCCACGATCCGTGCCGCCCTTGCATTACTACATAAGGCAGCCAATTGCCCGTATGTCATGAATCGGCCTACTGGTATCTGCGCTACAAGCAAATAGACCCGATCCCGGAATGCACCAGCTACTTCTTTCTCTGGTTTCATAGAGATGTTTTGGTAACGCGGGATTTATCTTCGTTGGAAACTGTTTTTAAAAACTCTGTTATACCCAAAGACGCATGCTGGTCTTGTACTTCTATATCTTTACGTACCCGTGGGGTGACTTCTCCACTTTCTATTTCTTTGTCGCCTATTACAACGCTATAAGGTATCTTCATAAGTTCAGAAGCGCGGATCTTCTTGCCTACCGACTCATTAGTATTATCGATCTCTAGGCGTAGTCCCAACTCTCTACCTTCCGCTTTTAACTTTTCGGCAAAAGCGACTGTTGGCTCTTCTTGGTTAACTGTAATAATCCTTATCTGTTCTGGTGCCAACCATACCGGCAAGTTCCCTGCTGTTTTCTCGAGCAGAAATGCCATAAAACGTTCAAACGCACCCATAATCGACTTATGGATCACAAACGGATGCCGCTGGTTACCCTGATCGTCTACGTATGTAAGACCCATTCTTTCTGGAACCAATATGTCTATTTGGACAGTCGCGACCGTATCTTCTTTGCCCATGACATTCTTAGTCTGCACATCGAGCTTAGGTCCATAAAAGGCTGCCTCTCCTATGCCCTCTACGTACGGGAGTCCCGATTCATCTAGTACTTCGCGGATGATCTGACCAGCAAATTCCCATTTATCTGATTCTTTTACGAATTTATCTTTATCAAAATCAGGAAGTGATAGCCTAAACCAATAATCATCTAAGCCCGTCTCCTGATAAACATCTCTAAACATCTCTAAGACACTACGAAATTCGGTCTTTAGCTGGGACTCGTTCACATAGGTATGTGAGTCGTTCATAGTAATAGGGCCCCTCATGCGAATTAAACCAGTTAGCGTTCCAGATAGTTCATATCTGTATAGCCCCGCATGTTCGCTTAAGCGCAGTGGCAAATCTCTATAGCTTTCTACCAGCTTTTCATAAATCATATGGTGATGAGGACAATTCATAGGCTTTATAAAGAACTGATTACCCTCTTCGTCTTCCTGTGTCGCATACATGTTCTCTAGGAAGTAATCTGCATGTCCTGAGCGCTCATACAGTTTGCGCTGCGTCAGCACGGGCGTCGATACGTACTGGTAACCAGCATCTTCCTCTTTAGCTCGCATGTATTCCATTAAGGTTCGCTTGATCGTCTCGCCCCTAGGCATAAGTAACGGCAAGCCCGCACCCACGCTATCCGACATAAAGAATAATTTTAATCTTTCGCCAAGTTCACGGTGGTCGCGTTTTTTGGCTTCTTCTAGCATGTTGAGGTGCTGGCGGAGTTCTTTTTCGGTAGCAAAGGCCACGCCGTATAAACGTTGCATTTGGGGGTTACTATCTTTACCTCTCCAGTAAGCACCCGCAATACGCATGAGCTTAAATGCCCCCACCTTGCCCGTAGACACTACATGAGGGCCGCGACATAGATCCGTAAACTCTCCGTTCTTATAAAATGATGCAGTTTTGGCTTGAGCGTCTCCACCAACGGCAATCGTGCCCAGCTCGTCTTTATTAAGCTCTTTGGCAACTGTAGTGCCCGCTCTTTTAAGATCATTAAGTAGCTCTTCTTTATAAGGCTGTTTAGCTTCTTTCGCCCAAGCGATTGCATCGTCGATTGGTTTCTCTAGCTTTTCAAATGTTTGATCGGCTTTTATGACTGAGAGCATCTCTTTCTCTATACGACCAAAATCTTCTTCAGATATTCTAGTATCGCCTAGGTCAATATCATAATAAAAACCGTTCTCTACTACCGGACCTACCCCTAGCTTGGCTCCGGGCCATAACGTAGTAATCGCAGTCACCATAATATGTGCCAAGCTGTGGCGCATCGCGTATAAATGGTCGTTTTGTTCTGCCATGCTATCTCCTCTCGATATATTAAAATAAAAACACGCATACAGATAGTCTGTTTATGCGCGTCTCGGGTCCGCTTATAATTGCGGACGGTTCCACCGGACTTCCAGCCGCTTATTTTGCGACGTGGCACTTGATTAGCATGTGCGTTATCGTACGCTCATGTCTTCCCGACGAAGCTCCATGGATGGTGAGGCCATATCAGTGCTTAACTACATTATAACAAAAAGATCGCGTCTTCTCGCAAATAGACACGATCTTTTTATTGAGATAACACCTCTCAAAACTCACCTTCATATAGATTAGCATGGTTAGTATTATTAGGCTAGTACTTTTGTATTTTTATGCTTATTTCCTCACTAACAGATGTAAATGCTTTACTTTTTGCTACCAATTCCCTACTATTCTGTAGTCCGCTTGCGGGCGATTAGCTCATTTGGCTAGAGCGCCACATTGACGTTGTGGAGGTGATAGGTTCGAATCCTATATCGCCCACCATGCTAGACATATTAACTGGCAGACGAAGTTTATATACTCGGTACTTTACGAAGCATGAGCGTTAACAGAGACGGATAGTTGACATAACTATCGTTAGCTTGTTATAGTATTATGGCTAAACAAGGAGTTTTGTTTGAGTAACAAACAAAATACGCTTGATGATTTCAAGCTGTTTTACGAGGAACTAGTGTCCTCTACGCCACGATATCGCATACGAAGAGTCCGTACAGACTCATAATTAACCCCGCTTTATAGGAGCGGGATTTTTATACCCATCTATTTTATACTTATCCACTAGCATTTTGTATACCTGTATGACAAGATATAGACATGGTATGTCACTCGCTTCGCTCGTTCTCTAGGTGGGGAATATCCCCTCCTAGCACGCCATGTGCTACGCACTTGGGTTGTTCTCCCCTATTCGGACTTATAAAAACTGGACTAAATCCAGATTTCATAAGGAGTTACCCGTACCCCGACCACCCTATAATGATGTATCTGAACAACGATCAAACGCGCCAGTCGTCTCATCCACTCCAGGCTTCGTACCTACAAGTACACATCTGGAGATATCTGAGTCGTCTGACACATCCGCTCGTCGCCCACATATTCATCAAGATAGAGTGGTTGGGGCACTAGATCATGGTATGTATATATTGTGGCAACCACACAAGTGTGAGTAATAGCAGGCATCAGAAGAAATTAAATAGCGTGTGGCGCCGACGCTGCTGCGTTAGCTGTAAAGCAATCTTTACTACCCTAGAAAAACCCGATCTGCACAGCAGTATAATGATTCAAGATAATTATCGTTCTGAGCCCTTTTTACGGGATAAACTATATATAACGGTCTACGAGAGCCTTAAGCATAGAAAAACTGCCCCAGAGGACGCTACGGGGCTCACGGAAACTATTATTGCCTCCCTACTACGTGGCCAACATTCTGTAACTTTATCCGCTTCTTTTATTGCTCAAACTACACACACTATCTTGTTAAGATTCGATAAAGCAGCTGCAAGCCAATATGCGGCTTTCCACCTTAAATAATATCTACATCTACTTCTTGATCGCTTTTTCGGTAACGTCAAACTTATCTAAATATCTTCCGAAAATGAGTCTTGTTTGTGAATTCA
The DNA here is from genome assembly GCA_038257495.1 of Saccharimonadales bacterium (SeqCode). Classification (GTDB taxonomy): domain Bacteria; phylum Patescibacteriota; class Saccharimonadia; order Saccharimonadales; family JBBSJF01; genus JBBSJF01. Next base: position 10,346 of record JBBSJF010000025.1, read on the forward strand.
GCCCAGAGAATGCCGTATAAAAAATAGTAGTAATAGGCAATAGCAGCCACTGGAATGCCATAAAAAAGCTATGGCGCCGTTTGTAACGCTCTGGTTTAGGAGGTAATGATTTAAAACTTAAAAATAATGTAATGACTATGCCTGTCATTGCCACTCTTTGGATCCAGCTCGCTACTTCGGGCAAAAGATTAGCCGTAACACTATCCTGTTGATGAAATAACAGAGGAGTAAATGCCCCATATAACAATATGAGTGGCGCGGTTGCCCAGCTAACATGCCCTTCTAGTAATCTGCCGAACTTCATAAGCAGATCGATTTTTGGTACTTTATTCTTTTTTAGAAAGCCCGTATGTAGCACATAAGCTACATCCGATGCACCATATGCCCAGCGCCGCATCTGGATAAACTGTGCGCGCAGTGTTCTACGGTAGCCACTGGCTAGTACGGCATCTTGGTAGATTGGTACATATATAGGGTATACATCGTGCTTGCCATTAAACCTAAAATACGTCCGCCAGTACTGATGCCCGTCTTCTACGATGGTGCGCACGCTCCAGAATCCCGTCTCTATTAAGGCCTGTAGAGACTGTGTATGTGCCGAAAAGTTGCGCAACATATGAGGTCTCATGGCTGTTACCACCATCCAAAACGAGTTACCCGTGGCAATAACACGCATAGGTGCCGGTGCATCCCAAATATTATTCGTAAACATTGGTATCGGCTGATACGACGTGGTGAGTGGTTCAGGCGAGACGCAGTAGGTGTACGTAACGGCTGCTAGGTACCATTTATGAGGACGATTGTCAGAATCTAGAGTAGTTACTAGTACTTTATTGGGGTCAAGCTCGATATTTTTGATATAAGAGGCCATCTCCTTACATGCCCACGTAGCGTTACCACCCTTGCCTTTTACTTCGCCTGGCAGGTTATCTGGGTGCATTACAGCCACCGCATCACGGAATTCCCTTTTATACAGCTCAGCGAGCTCTTTTGCCTGTTTCCATACCCGCTCGCCACCTCTTTCTTCGTAAGCTATACAAAGAATAATCCTCTGAGGATCATAGTTGTTAGCCAGCACCTCTCTTATGGTCGGCTCTAGAATTTCGCGTGACTCATTATAGGTAGGAATAATAACCAAGTGGTATATCTCGCTCGGTTTATGTTGCAGCCTAGCAGACTTCTCGGCTACCAGCCTTGCATGCCAGTCTGGGTCAGTAATCGTTGCAGTGCCTGATTCTAGGTCAGTAAGCATCGAGTTCCATTCGTATTTCATATGCTTTTGCATACGAGACCAGCCCTGCAACACCCGAATGTTCATAGATAGCGCCTTAACAAACCAGACCAGCAAATAGCCGATGATAAAAAATGCTGCTATATCTGTACTAAAAAAACTCAATACAAATGGCAATACCAGAAGGCTCCAACTCAAAAAACCTGGTAGCATTTCGAACAGACGATATACGAGGGTTTTATCTTTACCAACGGGTATTTCGATTGCTTGCATCGGTTATTTTATAACCAATAATAGATTGCTAATAATCAGTGACATGGCCAGTAAAATGGTAGCCATAAACAAAATAGTGTTCGCCAAATGCCTCTGAACGGCATACGACCTAATACTAAGAATCGTGTGGCTCACGAATATAAGTAACGAGAATAGTGGGAAAGCCAGTATATCTAGCGTTCCACCGGGCAAAGTCGCTCGGCTGGCACCGAGGTTTGGTCTGTACTGGACTACATATACAGAGTTAGTGTCGCCCGTTACTTTTAATACTATAGATACGACGCATAGAACCAGTAGTACTAGATTAATACTCAGAATTAAAAGCGTCACGCGGTCTTGAGCGTATTTTTTTGGTATTGTCATCTCGTATATATTGTATAGGTTTTAAGTTGCCATGAATAGATACAGAAGTAGCAGTGTTTAGTTTACTAAAGCATTCGCTAAATGCTCAGTAAATAAGAGATTATTACTCAATCCTTGAGCTATAATCTAAAGTATGAGCACTACCAATAAAAATCCATGGGATAAACTTGATTTTACTCCAAACTCTCATGATGCAGCAGACAATGTAGAGTTAGCTCAACCAGTACTACTAGAAATTCTAGCGAAAATTGGAGATCCACAAGGTTTAAGAATACTTGATTTTGGGTGTGGTACGGGACAGTTTGCACAACGGTTATATGAATCCGGCTATGTAGTCGAGGGCATCGACACCTCCGCGAATATGATCGCTTATGCCACAAAACACTATGGAACAAATATTTATTTTAGAGTGGGTAATGCTCAATCCTTACCCTTTACGCCGATATATGATGGCATTGTATCTTGCATGGTTCTACAGTTTATTGAAGATACTGAACAGGTTTTAAAGCGTTTTGCAATAAGTTTAAATACGAAGGGTTACCTAGTATTAGCAGTTCATAACCCAGCATTTGTAAAAGCATGTATAACGGCAGATAAACGTCATTTCAATTATGAATACAATCCGCTATTTCCCCGTGGTCTCTGCCACGGGGTTCTCTTGGCGGAAGGGAGTTTGAGGGGAACCGTAGGTTCCTCTCAAATGCAGCTATACTAGTGGTGTGCCAATCACCAAGAGTAACCACTGCGCCTACGACACCC
>JBBSJF010000026.1:0-12942 GCA_038257495.1 Saccharimonadales bacterium (SeqCode)
ACCCTAGAGCCTTCATCCTGCACGCGGTGTTGCTCCATCAGGCTTTCGCCCATTGTGGAAAATTCCCTACTGCTGCCTCCCGTAGGAGTCTGGGCCGTGTCTCAGTCCCAGTCTGGCTGATCATCCTCTCAGACCAGCTACCGATCGAAGCCTTGGTGAGCTTTTACCTCACCAACAAGCTAATCAGACGCAGGCTGCTCCCATAGCGCATAAAGCTTTACTCCGAAGAGCACATGCGGTATTAGACACCATTTCTGGTGCTTATCCCTCACTATGGGGTACATTCCTACGCGTTACTCAGCCGTCCGCCGCTCGAGTATTCTACACACATTATTCGACCGTATTCATTAGCCAATGAAATACGCTTTCAAGGTAGTATCTGCTAAAAACAGACTGACCCGTTCAAATAATAAGTGCAGAACCTTTCCGCTCGACTTGCATGTATTAGGCACGCCGCCAGCGTTCATCCTGAGCCAGGATCAAACTCTCCATAAAAAGAATTCAATCTAACTTCAGTCGAACATGTTATTCTTACGAATTACACTGACTTACTTAAAAACAATTCAAATTTGAATTGACGTTGATTTGCACTATATAAATTGTTAACGTCCAATTTTAGAGACAGACGAATAAACAAAACCTCTAAAAGCTCGTCTGAGAATACTTGTCTACACCCCTAATGTCAAGAGGTTTTTAGATAAAAAGTTTTCTACAACGATATAGGTCAAGCTTTAACGTTATCAGCGGGGTCTTCCGAAGCTCCTACAGCCTCTTCGGCATCTTCGTCTTCTACCTCTACTGTAGTGTCCACTAGCGCGATTGAGGCTACTGTGTCACCTTCGTTAAGGCGCATGATACGAACACCTTGAGTAGCTCGTCCGAGTGCCGGTATGTTCTTTAGGCCCAGCCTTATGGTTTGACCAGACGTGGAGATAATAATTACCTCGCCTTCCATCTCTACTAATGTTTTAACGATTATCAATGGACCAGTCTTACTGTTTACGATAGCCGAGCGGATACCAACTCCGCCCCTGGCATGTGGCGTAAATTGGTTGATTTTAGTTTGCTTACCGTAGCCGTTTTGACTCAGTACAAATATACTCGAACCTTCTTGGACCGTATCCATGCCTATGACTTGGTCGCCAGCACGCAGGCGAATACCACGTACACCCCGAGAAGTCCTGCCCATAGGACGAACGTCTTTCTCGTGGAAACGGATAGCCTGCCCCTGCGAAGTAGAAATAACAATTTCGTTATCGCCCGTGGTCATACGTATCCATTTTAGCTCATCACCCTCGTCGAGATTGATCGTGATAAGTCCACTACTTCTGACATTCTGGTACTGCTCGAACGGAGTTTTCTTGACTACGCCTCGAACTGTACACATAAACAAGTGTCCGCTGCTAGATTGTTTGCTGACATTTATAACCGAGCTAACTGTCTCTTCTGGCTGCAACTGTAGTAAATTAACCAACGCTACGCCCTTAGCATTTAGCCCTACTGCAGGTACCTCGTATGTCTTTAAGCGAAATACTCTTCCCTTGTTGGTAAAGAATAAAAGATAATCATGAGTGCTGGCATTTACCACGTGGTCGATCACATCTTCTTCGCGGGTAGCCATGCCTCGACGACCTTTACCGCCCCTGTTTTGACGCTTGTAATCTGCAATTTGGCTACGCTTGATGTAATTTGCAGAGGTAAGCGTTACTACTACTTGCTCGTCTGGTACGAGGTCTTCGTCGTTAAGCTTGTTTAGCTCGCCTGGGATAACCACCGTACGCCTATCGTCACCATATCGTTCCCGAAGCTCTAATATTTCTGACTTAATGATTTTTAGAACTTCTTTTTCGTCAGCTAAGATTGCCTCGAGCTTGCCAATGATCTTCACGAGCTCTGCAAGCTCTTCTTCAATTTTTTGACGTTCCAAGCCCGTAAGACGCCTAAGCTGCATGGCTAAGATAGCCTGAGCTTGTATGTCTGACAGCTTGAACTTGGCAATTAAGTTAGCCTGAGCCTCTTCGTTAGTCTTGCTTGCTCGGATGGTTGCTATCACTTCATCGATGTGGTCGAGGGCGATCTTTAGACCTTCTAGTATGTGCGCCCTGGCATTGGCTTGCCTTAGTTCGTACTCTGTTCGACGCCTGACAATTACTCTACGGTGTTTTATGTATTCTTGGAGGACATCGCCTACACCGAGTACTCGTGGCTGGATCCCATCAATCAGTGCCAACATATTGTAGTGCAAAGTGAGCTGTAACTGAGTGAGCTTATATAACTGATTGAGTAGCTTCTTTGGGTAAGCATCTTTTTTAAGGTCGATAACCACACGCACAGAGCCACGAGCGCTTTCGTCACGTATGTCGCTAATGCCGCTGATCTTTTTATCGTGTACAAGTTCGGCGATCTTTTCTATGAGCGACGACTTGTTAACGCTGTACGGCATCTCGGTAATAATAATCTGGTGTTTGCCTTTTTTGGTCTCTTCGATACTAGCCACGCCACGTACAATGACACCACCTCTACCAGTCGCAAGAGCCGTGCGTATAGATTCTTTGCCATATATCACACCGCCCGTAGGAAAGTCTGGACCTTGGATAAACTGCATGAGGTCATCCACGGGCGCCTCAGGATTATCAATAAGATGCACAACGGCGTCCACAATCTCTCTTAGGTTATGAGGCGGTATATTAGTTGCCATACCGACTGCAATACCCACCTGACCATTGAGTAGTAAGTTAGGAAGTTTTGCTGGCAATACTTCTGGTTCACTACCTTCACCGTCATATGTAACTCTAAAATCAACAGTTTCTTTGTCTATATCACCCAATAGTTCTTCACTAGCGCGTGTCATACGAGCCTCGGTATACCTACTAGCAGCTGGTGGATCGCCGTCCATAGAGCCAAAGTTACCTTGGCCGTCTACCAGTGGGTAACGCATCTGCCAGTCTTGTGCCAAGCGTACCATCGAGTCATAAATAGCCCCATCACCGTGAGGGTGGTAGTTACCCATGACTTCACCAACTACTTTGGCACTTTTCTTATATTTGGTATTCCAGCGAATTCCCTGCTCGTTCATACTGTAAAGGATACGGCGGTGCACAGGCTTAAGACCGTCACGCACATCAGGCAGAGCCCTCGCTACGATAACGCTCATAGAATAGCGTAGGAAGTTATCTTCCATAATATCTTCGACTGAGCGCAACTCTACGATACGAGAGTGCTGTACTCCGGGGATAATTTCTGGTTCTGGTAGTTGTGGTTCGTTGTTCATATTAGATATCCAAGTCCTTTACGAATTTTGCATGTGTCTGAATAAAGTTTTTGCGCAATTCTACCTCTGAGCCCATGAGCTTATTAAAAATAGCATCGGCTTTTTCGGCGTCTTCAAGTTTTACTTGTATCAGTACTCTATTCTCAGGGTTCATGGTGGTATCCCAGAGCTGGTCGGCATTCATTTCGCCTAAACCCTTGTAACGCTTTCGCTCTACGAATCCGGCTTGCCTAAACTCTTCTTCGTCAGGGTTAATAACCTTACCTTCACTTCTACGCCGTTCAGTTTCTTTTGTAATAACTTCTTCTAAATGCCGCTCGTCGTATATAAATTGGCTCGATTTACGACCTGGTTTTACGAGCTCAAACAAGGGTGGTTTAGCTAAAAATAGATGCCCACCAGTGACTACAGGCATCATATGCCTAAAGAAAAATGTCAAAAGTAAGGTACTAATGTGTGAGCCATCGACATCTGCATCGGTCATGATGATAATCCTGCCGTAGCGAAGCCCTTCCATATTGAACTGTTCTTCAATGCCCACGCCCATAGCTTTAATAAGGTTTACGATCTCATTATTGGCTAGCATTTTATCTAAGCGTGCCCGTTCTACGTTTAGCACTTTACCCCTTAGAGGTAAAATTGCTTGAGACTTACTATCTCGCCCGCTTTTAGCAGAGCCACCAGCCGAGTCTCCCTCTACGATATAGAGTTCTGATAATGCCGGGTCTTTGTTGGAACAATCTGTAAGTTTTCCTGGCAAACCCGATCCTTCTAATACGCCTTTTCGAATAATATTGTCCCGCGCAGCCCGAGCAGCTTTGCGAGCACGAGCAGATAGTAGCGCCTTGCCCACAAACTTCCTGGCAATAGCCGGATGTTCTTCCATATAGTAAGCCAGGTACTCAGCCATAACTTGCTCTACATGTCCTCGTACTTCTGGGTTGCCTAGCTTGTTCTTGGTCTGACCCTCAAACTGCGGGTCAGGAATCTTAACTAAGATTACTGCCGTCAAACCCTCTCTACAATCCTCACCACTTAAGTTCTCTTCTTTTTCTTTGATAAGCCCGTTCTTACGGGCGTAGTCATTAACTACCCTAGTCAGAGCAGACCTAAAACCAGTAAGGTGAGTACCGCCATCGGGGTTGTACACATTATTAGCGAAGGCTTTGATAACTTCGGTATATGATTCCGTATATTGCAGAGCTATTTCTACCTGAGCCTCTGCTATTTGTTTGTCTACATAAAATATATCTTCATCTACTACTTCTTTGCCAATATTGAGGTGTTTTACATAAGATTGAATCCCGCCTTCAAAGTAAAAGCCATACCTAACACCTGTTCGTTCGTCTTCGATAAAAGTACGTATTCCTTTAGTAAGGTACGCATCGTGGCGCAAGCGGTTGAGTACAGTTTCATAATTGATCTCAACAGTTTCAAATATGGTATCGTCAGGATAAAAAGTGATCTCGGTACCCGTTTTATCAGACTTACCAATAACCTTAAGGTCTGCTTTTGGCTTGCCTCTCTCGTATTCCTGTTGATAAACCTTGCCATCTCTGTACACAGTTACTATTAGCTTAGTCGAAAGCGCATTTACGACACTCGACCCAACTCCGTGTAGCCCACCTGATACTTGGTAGCCGCCGCCACCGAACTTACCACCTGCATGCAGGACGGTTAATACAGTTTCAACGGTACTTTTACCTGTTTTAGGGTGAATATCTGTAGGGATACCACGTCCGTCATCAGTAACCATTACGCCACCATCAGCTAGAATACGCACAGAGACTTCAGTAGCATAGCCAGCCAAGGCTTCATCGATACAGTTATCAAGAATCTCCCCCACCATATGGTGAAGACCATCTACCCCCGTGCTACCAATATACATACCCGGTCTTTTACGTACTGGATCCAAGCCCTCAAGAACTTGGATCTGACTAGAATCATATGCTTTTTGTTTACTCACCTACTTAAACCCCTCCGGCTGTTACTAAAAAACTCATTTATACCAAGATAGTATAAACCAATATCCAAACATGTTCCAGTATTCATATTTTGCCCTTGCGCGAACACATCCTAATATGATTCAATAGTGCTAAAGGTTTGAATAAAAAAATGGTAAAATAAAATCATGGTACGAAAACTCTTAAGCAACATCCCTTACAACCCAAGTTTACTTGGTCAAGTTACATTCTATGCAGGAAGATTAAAATCTGAAGCTGCCGTTCGTCGGCTAGGCGTCGTCTGTATTGTACTGGCGCTGTTTTTACAAATGTTCGCTGTTTTTTCGCCCACACAATCAGCTGTAGCGAACTCACAAAATGACATAATAAATGGCGGTATCGGTTCAAGGGAGCGCGCCACAGAACTCTGCAAGCAAAATGCGGCTAACTTCGGCGATATACTAGCCTACCATAAAGTAAGCTGTGATGTTTTATCTCGAGCATCAACCATTTCAATCAAATCGACCGACAACGGCAAAACACTCTTATCCATGGGGCGCATAGCTTACGGACCATCCATACCAAGAACCGGTAAACCTACGAATGAATTCGGCGTATCTATTGCAGGTAAGACGTACTATATGAGAAACCTGTGGGCATGGGATAGTGGCGCATATTCTACATATAGGGTGCTCACCATGAAAAATGCTGATGGCAAAACGATCATGATCCTCTACGACTGTGGCAATATTGTTACGATAGGCAAATACACCCCACCTCCGCCACCGCCGCCGCCACCTGTTACTCCTCCGCCACGTACTCCGCCACCACCGCCACCTGTTACTCCTCCGCCACCGCCACCCGTTATTATTAAAGAAGAGAAATGTCCTTTAGATAACACCATACTCAAGAAAGATGCACGCTGTACGCCATGCCCATATAACAGCACCATTCTAAAAGACAATCCTGGCTGCAAACCGTGTGATAATGCCCAAGATCAGGACGACGAAACGGCTTGTATGGTTTACGAAAAAACGGCTAAAAATCTTACACAGAATATAGAAAATACCAACGGTAAACAGGTTGCTGCAGGAGACACTATCGAATATACGATTAGTGCAACTAATACAGGTAAAGCTACGGTCAAAAAGTTTGTATTTGAAGAAGACTTAAACGATGTCCTAGAGTACGCAACAGTAGTCTCTCTAGGTGGCGGTAAAATGAATGATACCAATATAGCTACCTGGTCCGGCGTAGATATTAGCCCTAAACAGAAAGTTCAAAAGAAGATTACTGTTAAAGTCAAAGACCCTATACCGGCTACTCCAGTGTCACAATCTAACCCCGCTTCTTTCGACCTTACCCTCACGAATGTCTATAAAGGTAGCACGGTGAATATACTGCTCCCGCCAAATGTTATCAAGACCACCGAACAAGTTACCCGCACCATCCCTAATACGGGACCCGGCACGAGTCTCTTCATAATGTCTGTCGTGGCAATTATATTCGGTTACTTCTTTGCCCGTAGCCGCCTACTGGCACGCGAACTAGATATTGTAAAAATGGAGTATGCAACTGCCTAATTATGAGTGAAAATTTTCCTTCAAATCACGAACATCAACCTACACCAACAGCTGAACGGGCAAAATCTCACGAGAGAGAAAGCCACGAGCCATCCGCTAATGAACACGATAAAAAACACGGCGAAAACCTAACCCACATCCAAGCATCTGTAGAAAAACACGCAGTTAGTGGCCAGGAATCTACCTCAAAAGCAACCGAGCAAGGAACAAACGCACAGCAGCCCACTTACGCAGATAAGAATTTACAAACAGCCGCTTTCGACAGGACAATGGTAAGTGTACGGAAACACCTTAAAAAGCGTGAACGCAGATTTAGTAAAGTGATCCATCAGCCCGTTATAGATAAAGTAAGTACTGTCGCCGAAAAAACAGTCGCGAGACCCTCACCCTTACTCGTAGGATCTATTTCTACTCTAATCGTGAGTAGTATCTTTCTATATATGAGTCGACATTATGGCTTTACTTATAATTTTACTATCATGCTGGCAGTTTTAGTTATTGGCTACGCCTTAGGTTTAGTCGGCGAAATGTTATTTAGAGTCATTCGCCGTAAACCAGCGAGATAGTTTTATATAACTGTCCCCCGTATTTAGAATATAAAGAACTAAACTTTTATTTATTATCTTTCGATCTTGAATGTATCACCGTGTTGTAGCTCATCATTATCTTTAGGTATAGCCAGCTGCTCTGCTGGCTCTGGGTTTATAGGGATTAAATCTGTTACATTGTCTGGAGTCTCAGAAGCCTGCTCCTGAGTTATAGGTATAGACGGCGGCTCTGGGTTTGGGTTAATAGGAATCAACTCTGGTAGGTTATTTGGAGTCTCAGAAGCCTGCTCCTGAGTTACGGGCTTATTTTGTGTGTCTTGTTCAGCAACTTGCGTCGGCAAGGGCTCTAGAGGACGAGGAGCGTCTTGAGAGGAAGATGCCACGGGGGGAGTTATTGGAGATGGCGCAGTAGCAGCCGGCGGAGTGCTGATCGTTGCCGGTTTTGGAGCAGCCGGTGGTGTTTGCCCTCGTTTCGCCAACCAATCATCTAAGAACGATGCGCCCGGTTTAGTAGTAGCTCCGCTCGACGCAGGTACACCTGGTTTTTGAGGAGCACTACCAAAACTGGTTGCCGAAGATGTCGAATCAGCAGCAGGTGCACTCATAAAACGTTGACTAATCGCTGCTTCTACCACGGCACGAGGCTTACCAAACTTGGCTGCCGAAAGTTGCTTAAGAGCACTAGAAAGGTTTTTATTTGGACTACCTAGCGGTGGCAAGGTGGTCATACTAAACGCTTGTGTAGGCACGCCGCCGATCATAGTTCTAACAATAGCATTATAGTTAGGAACCCTCAGAAGATCAGGTGCATCGAATAAAGGTTGAAAGTATTTAGTTAAAGAATCTGTGTCATTGTTACCCACACGGAATGACACAATACTACCCATGTTGCCAAATACGGCATCTCGAATCTCATCAGTTAGCTGGGTAGTAAACTGGTTGGCCACAATAAGATTCAGTCGGTACTTTCTAGCTTCTGACATTATAGTAGCAAAAGATTCTGTAGAGAAGTTCTGGAACTCATCTACATAGAGACAAAAATCTGTACGTTCACTCTCTGGTATGTTGGCACGGCTCATGGCAGCCGCCTGGAACTTCATAACAAAGATCATACCTAGTAGCTTAGAGTTTAAGTCACCAGTACGACCCTTACTAAGGTTTACGAGTAAGATCTTTTTATTATCCATTATGTCTCGAAGGTCAAATGCGCTCTTGGCTTGACCGATGATGTTACACATCATTTTGTTTGAAAGGAACGCTCCGAACTTACTGACGAACCATGCTGTAACTTCTCCGCTATCATTAGAGCGCTGAGAAGCTGGGTATTCTTTACGCCAAAAATCAAGAACATGTGGATCGGTGACGTATTTTAATTTTTCATTCAAAAAGTCTGGGTCTCTAAATAATTTAGGTATGTCAATAAATGTACCGCCTGCTGGGTCAGCCATCACCGCTAAAGCTGCATTACGAAAGATATGATGGTACCTTGGTCCGACAATACCCTGGTTATTAGGGTCGTACAGTTTTTCAAGCATATTTATAGTTTCTTGTACTAGAAAATCCTTTTGATCTTCACTTGTATGCTCAAATATATTTAAGCCGAGCGGATAATCGGTTTCTGCAGGACAAAAGTATATAACATCTTCGGTTCGTTCTTTTGGCACCATAGACAGTAACATCTCGGCAGTGTCACCATGGGGATCAACAAAGGCAAATCCGTTTCCATTTAACATATCTTGCAAGGCTAAGTTTTCTAGAAAAGTTGACTTTCCGGTACCCGTTTGTCCCACCGCATACATATGTCGACGACGATCTTGTTCGCCTAACCGGATAGGCTTTTTTATGCCCCTAAAGACGTTATAGCCCAGTAATAAACCTTCATCTGGGACATTACGAGGTCCATCTACTTGTTTAGATTCTTGACGTGTAAGCTGTGAAGTGGGGATATTCTCTTGATCAGGAAAATGGAATAGTGTTGCTAGCTCGGTGGTGTTTAGGATATTTCGTGATAATTCCTGAGGAAAGAAACGTAAGATAAATGCAGTTACAAAATGATCTATATCACGTGCAGGCGTAAACTTAAATCCATTGCGTCCAGGCAAGTCGTACAGAGAGAATGTAGCCACAATATTATTGAGTAGTGTCTGAGAACGTTGTAAGATATTCGACGAAGCTACTACTCTTATACATATCTCGAATCCTGGCTGCTGAGCCTTGGCGTCGATAACATCAAGTAACGCCTGATCTGTAGACGATAACTCTTTAGAGCTGGTAGACCCAGATTTATCTTCTGGTGGTTTCATAAAAGCCTTTAGTACATCAAAAGCGTATCCACCCCCGCTATGATTTTTATTAACATCTTTATTCTTACGTTTTTTAGAAGCAAAACTCATGGCTTTCTTGCGCCAAGCCGGTTTAGCGGGACGCAATAATATTTGGATCCCTACCCCGTCTTCCTTATCAAGTGTAGATAAAGCATTAAGTAAAGACTGCATACTATCGCGTTTAATATCTTGGTAGGTGGCGATTGGGTATGCAAAATGGTTCTTTAATGACAACTCCACCCCCACCGTGCCGCTTAAGCGACCCACAGGACTAAATATATTGTGTTCAGCAACTTCTTCTAGCCTCGCGGTAGGGTACGCGCTCAAGACTGCCTGCTCTATAACATTAACCATAGATACCGGCACAGCAAGATAGAACTGGACCACCCCTTGCACACCAACTATCTCGATAGCTATATGCCTCTGACCATAAAACTTGGTTTTATAGCCCTTCTGCAAAGTACTAGCCAGAATGTTGTAGACGATTTGGGCTCTAGAGGTATTCTCCTCAGCTACATCTCTCTCGTCTCTGTTATTTCCTTCTATATCATCACTTAATGGAGGAAGATGTACGAGCAGAGGGACCATCTTAAGTCCTCGCTCGAAGTTTTTTTGCTCTCTAAGAAGTTTCCGCACATAAAAAAACCCTCCTATGGCAGTACCTATCAATATTAAAAGGATAACAATAAATATTGGCATATCTAGTCCGCAGTCTTTACTTCCCTGTTAAATCTAATTTTTACATAAGAAGCTTTTACTTTACTCAGCTCTTTATTCTGCGCATAAGGGTTATCCCGAGTCTCCTCTATTATTTTCTTTGCTTTGATAACCCATTCTTTTTCTATGAGATCAACATCATCTGCCTTGATCGACGAAGCACCAGGATCTTGAGTAGATGTTGATGAGTCGTCATTACCAGCTAAGGGTAACGGTGCTTGAGGTAAGGGCATAATTGGGTTAACGGGGTTGCTACTACTCGGAGTAGGTACTGATTCTGGTGCGAGCGGCACTAATTCAGAAGATGAGGTTAACCCGTCTTGGGGCATAGGCAATTCATAGTTATTATTTTTGTCTTCCATTAGAAGTTATTATACCTGAATAGCTTCTAATATCGTATAGCTTATAGTGACCAATAGTGTCCAAAATAAAACACTGAAGATTTGACTGATTAGATGACCAAACATTTATATTTTATCTAAATACAGGGTTCAATCATTTCGTGCAACTGGAGCAAATTTTTTACGAAGGTACCATATCATAATCCCTGACATAATTAACAATATCCAACCATCTACTTTCTGCATCTGCCCTAACGAGTTCAAGAGGAGCCCTACCACCGCAAGTAGGCTGATCATAATCGTTGCGTAGTTACTAACAGTCCCCCATATAAGTATTTGGGCATATAGAAGCAGCATATATATAGTTGCCAGTACAAAGCTAAAAGGCACAAGGAGCATTGCTGCGGGCAAGGCTTTCGGATTTGTACTCAATACTATAATTATTAAAGAGACAATCGATATTATCAAAATAAGACTTTTTTTCATTGATATTTCCAGCTTAGGTATTGTTATTAAAGAACAAGGAGCCAAGGCGTAAATGCGCTCTGTATATAGACTATTTAGCGCTTACATTCCTTGGCTTTGACTGACCGCTCTTTATAAAAAAGAGCGAAGACCGTTTTACCGTTTTTGTAAGTTTTTGTTATTTCTTACTGGTTTTATACTACTACAGTCATTCTATTTTGTCAATCATAATATATTGTATGATTTACATTTCTCATCATATAAGATAGTTCTATTATTTAATGTAATAAATACTACTATTTTATGCATATACATTTTTTATTATTGAATAAGTTTATATATTAGCGACTCATTTAAAAAAATAATAGCTCATCATGAAATTATTTTTTATAAAAAGCACCATCAAAACCTGTATGACATTATTTGCTACAAAATGGGTAAATTATTAGTCTTAAGGTACCTCATTTGTAAGAGTTTCTAGTATTCCAATCTATTATAAGTATGAATCAAACATTGCCAGTAGCCGCATCTAAAATAAGGAATAAAACACAGCGGTTTACAATGCGAAAAATACATATCTATATATAAATCGACTTTCAGATCGATAGATATAAATCTTGGTAAGTCCTAAAAATGGATAAAAAGCGATGAACACACGATAGATGTCTAAAAGGATCTGCAGGCCAGAAAATAACTCTAAAAACAAATCCTTATGGGACTAGTGAGCTTGTATATAGATACCCGACACCTTAAATCATAAGTTAGTATTATATTCAAATAAATTGCTTTATGCAAGATCTAGTCTGATAAGTTAAGTTTTACGACTATACTAAAAAATAGCGCTCGCTGCCAACGTAAATATAACTCAGGGTGATCAATAAGACAGTATCAACATATTATATCCATTAATCGTGAACCGATGTCTGAACTTACTCGTTTAATTGGATTATACCGACCAGTTGACTTAACAATCGCTCAGCTATACCTATTAAAATTGAATAAAAACTATAAGTACCAGATTTTTTACTAAATATAGACTATAGATGCTTTTTTAGACACAGTTCTGACTCTGCCCCATAACAAACAATACTTACATGCCTACGTTATTCAAAACGCATACGACATATTCTGTACTTATTGCGGATGGGTCTTATGCTTTGATTAAAAGCAAAAACATAACCACTCGTGTGTTTAATAAATAAATGCGGGAGATGTACTACATTAAAAAGCTTATTATTTCATACATAATCGTTACTATTTTTGGTTTAAAATGGACAACTAAACTCTAATTAAAAAAGTTATACACAGCATTTATACATAAACGTGTTGACAGGTTATATTACACATTCTAAGATGTATTCAGCACTGAACACAAAAAGTGCTCAAAAACAAAAACGACTATGCAACGACGGCTTCTCGCAAGTCGTCGTTCCATCCAAGAACAAAAGCAAAACTAAAAGTTCCAACCAAAAGTTATATGTCCAGGCTTCCGATACTAATGTATCGGGAGCTTTATTTTTGCTGTAATATTAATGAGACATGCAACAAATATATTCCATTATGGATAATGGTCATGAGGGTTCGTTGGTGGAGGTCGAATGCCAATTCACGGCTTAAGACCTAATAATGGTGCTTTCTCCCATCTATTCCTTCAGAGATGAGACTACAGAGGATTTTAAAGATTCGGTTTCGCGTACAGCCCCGATGGGCTTTCAGCTTGTATTTCCAGACGCCGAATCTGCCGTCTAGG
>JBBSJF010000027.1:0-12685 GCA_038257495.1 Saccharimonadales bacterium (SeqCode)
ACTTGCAGACCCACACTACGTGGTACTTCAAGTGATATGCGCCGTGGGACGAAAGTATAACTTGCATACATAGATTGTACCGCCGAAAAGGTTCATTCACCCACGGCTAAAGCCGTGGTGCTCTGTGTTCCACCACATAGGTCTTGGTTCAGGCTCTGAGCCTCCCCGAGGCTTTCTGGGTTGCTGGTTTTGGCTCGGCGAGGACTAGCCCCAAAGCGGCCGACTGAAAGGAGTCCCGGAGCAGACCAAGAGTAGGAAGCTAGGAAGGCACGGCGGAGGTTCATTGGCCTGTCGCTTTTTGGGTTTCGTTTTTGGCGATGCAAAAATGGAATTGGAGGTTAAGCGGGTTATTAGAATAACCTTATTTAAATTTGAGAACTGCCATCTGCGCCGCAGCAACCTGTGCCGCCTGCTTGCTGGGTCCGCTACCTTCGCCCATCACTTTTCCGTCTATGAATACTCCCACTACAAATGTCTTGTCATGATCTGGTCCATCCGAGGTAAGTACTTTATACTCCGGAGTAGAACCGACTTTACTCTGAACAACCTCCTGCAGATGGCTCTTAGGATCGAGCCAAGATCCCGTAGCCAGTATCTGCTCAAAGGTAACCAGCAATGTGCGATGTATAAGTTCTTTAGCAGCGTCGTAACCTTGGTCTAGATATATAGCTCCGATAATTGCCTCGTAGGCATTTGCAAGTATCTGCTCGCGGGCTCTTTCGCTACCAGTCTTGCGCTCTCCTCGGCTCAGGCGCAGATACGGCTCAAAACCTTCTCTGCTTGCTGCGGCACTAATACTCTCGGTACGTACTAGACTACTTCGCCAGTTGGTCAATATACCTTCAGGTTCGCTGTAGTTAAGATACAAATAATCCGTAACTACAAGTTCAAGCACCGCGTCTCCCAAAAATTCGAGCCGTTCGTTATGATCTTCGGCAGACTTCTTATGTTCGTTCAGGTATGAGCGATGCGTAAAAGCCGTAATAAGCAAATGGTCATTCTTAAACGTGACACCTAAAACGTCTTTTGCTAATTTCTGATATTTTTCTAATATGTTCTGCATGATAATGATATTACGTTTAACTTTGTTTAAATATTATAACTTTTGTTCGTGGATCCGTTTTAGACCCAAGAGCATAAACTTCGCTATATCTTCGTATTCTATCTTATCTAAAGCTTCACTAGATGAAAACCACTTAATGCCATTCATCCATTCTTCGGGGCGAATATCATTCGTGTCTCCAAGAGCTTTTATCAAAAATATCTCGGTGGTCATTAGTACTAATGAGTTAGCCCGACGATACCTAAAGTGGATTTTGCCCAAGAAACCATGCACACTCATTTCCTTTAGACCTGTTTCCTCACCCACTTCACGCTCTGCAGTCTGTTTTGCATGCTCGCCAGGTTCGACATGACCTTTAGGTATAGTCCATCTATCTTTAGCATCCTGAATAAGCAGTATTTCGATACCACCCTTATCGTTATGTCGAAATACTACACCCCCCGCAGTTGGCTCACGCACCACTTCATCGATAGCCGGTCTGCGACTATTAACAAATTTTTTAAATCCCTGTATGGGCTTTGGTCTTTGCATAATGATTCCTATTTCACCTTTGCCCTTTCTGGTCTTGCTGGTATTTCTTCTCCGGTAATCTTACGAAGTACCGTACCGAGTACGCCATTGATAAATTTACTAGAATTTTCTCCGCCGAAAGCTTTTGCAAGCTCTACCGCTTCGTTGATAACGACTTTAGGCGGGGTGCCCGTTTCGTATTTTAGCTCCCATAATCCTATTCGAAGAACTATTCGGTCCATTCTGGCAATCTGTTGCATTGGCCAATCTGGAGCGATAGGCTGTAGCTCGAGATCTAGATCGGAACACGATTTCGATACCCCTCTGGTAAGTCGCTCTATAAATCCTTTGTCTTCGACCGTGTCTTTATAGCGCTCAATGTTACGCTGTAAAACAGCTTCAAGATCAAAGTCTTTATCTCCACATTCTATACGAAAATCTTGTTCGTAGAGAGTCTGCAAGGCAACAATACGTCCCAAGTGTCTGTTGGCGCTCATTGTTTTATTTATTTTCCTGCTTGTGGCAACTATAAGCCATGGTTACACCCTCGGTTACTTACGTTGTAGTATAACACGCACGGTATTTCTAAAAAGGTACCATAACCATTTTATTCCACAATAAAATCCTACGATGTATTACTGAGTATTAGCTGATTCTATACTTCGTTTGCTAATCTTTTGCCAGATTCGCGGCGAGTAGTATAAGCCTTAACCGGGCTCTTTGCATTGACAGCACGAGCCAGTTTGAGGACTAGATGGCTGCGCCTTGTCCCTGTTCTACGAGACGAAGTGCGTTTTTTTGGTTTACCCATAGAAGCATTGTCTCCTTACTCTATTACATTTCTATAGTCGACTGCAGATTGTAGCCTACTTCTCTGTTAAAAGCAAGAAGAATAGATATATATTCTTGACTTATGTAGATGCTAGTGCTATAATAATACTTATGATTAAGTCCCCCGGTGTTTTTCAAAGAATAGCAGAGGCAAGAAAAGATAGACGTAGCGTGGAAGAGTTTGGCAATTTAGTAGAAGCTCTCGGTTCGCTACCTGTCAAAAATGTTTCCAGACCATCTAGATTTGTCATGAACCTTCTAGCTACACATTCTAGACACTACCCTGATTACGGTACTTCAAAAGCAGAAAATACTTACGAAGATAACGACGAGCCCTTAGTAGAAACAGAAACTCCAGTGGTAGAAGACATGTTTGTTGCAAGGCAACGGCTAGCAGATGCAAGCCAACTAGGTAGATCTCGGAAAACTAGAGAACAACGACGTTCACAAGCTTCTTAGGTACTACAATTGTTTTTAGTATCTCTTTTCCGACAGTATATTCTTGGATACGTTCGTGGTTTAAAGCAAGTTGTTTTAATTCTTCTTGGGTGCTACTAACTGGTACCTGCAGCTCTGCACGTACCTTGCCATTGACTTGCAACACAATAGTGATAGTGTCGGTATCTATATAAGACTGCTCGTACGTAGGCCACGAGTCTGCCTGCACGGAGCTATCGTGCCCAAGTTGATGCCATAGATCTTCGGCAATGTGAGGAGCAAATGGTGCTACGCACGCCACAAGGTTACTCAACCCTGTGTGCCATACGGGGTGTACACCTAGAGAAGTTTCTTTGAGCTTATAGAGTTCGTTTACGCACGTCATGAGGGCTGCAATGGCAGTGTTATATCTATTGGCGTTTATATCGTCGGTGCATTTTTGTATCATGCGGTGCGTAGATCTACGAATGTCGGCCTGTTGTTGCTCATGTAGCTCTATCGGTTCCGCTACTAAGTATTCTTGTACGAGCACCCATATACGATTTAAGAATCGGTAAGTTCCGGGCACACCCTGCGGATCCCATTTTGCCCACAACTCCAAAGGAGCCGCAAACATCAGGTACGTACGTAGCGCATCCGCGCCGTAGCCCTGCTCGATGATCTCAAGCGGGTCCACACCGTTACCTTTGCGCTTGGAGAACATGGTGCCATCTGCTGCCGTAACCTTGCCATTAAAAAGCATTTGTTTAAACGGTTCGGGGTTATCTACTAAACCGATTTTATGGAAAAAACGAGCAATAAAGCGGGCATACAAAAGATGAGCCGTGGCATGATCACCACCATTATAAAAATCTATGGGAGTCCACTTGTTGACCACGTCGCTATCGAATATTTTTTCTGTATTAAACGGATCAAAGTAGCGGAACATGTACCAGCTACTATCTATATAAGTGTCCAGTGTATCCGTCTCACGCTCGGCGGGGCCACCACACTGCGGGCAGTCTATCTTTAACCATTCAGTGGCTCTGGCTAAGGCACTACGGCCATCACCGCTTGGCTGGAAATCTTTTAGCTCTGGTAATACTACCGGCAATTGGCCGTCTTCTACTAGCACTGTACCGCATTTTTCGCAGTTAATAATCGGTATTGGAGCCCCCCAGTATCTCTGACGACTCACGCTCCAATCACGCATTTTATAGTTAACTTTTTCTGTAGCCTCACCCCTATCAACCAATTGAGCAATGATTTGTTCACGAGCTATAGAAGATCTCATACCACTGTACTCTTCAGAATCAAATAACACACCTTCGCCGGTATAACATGGAGGGGTGTACGTCTTGCCTGCCTCATAAGCAGCTACTGAGAGCTCCGCTCTTTGAAGACCATCTATCCAGTGGTCACGACCATCTGGCTCCTTTTTCAGGTCCTGCATTATAATATCGAGACTTGACCATTCAACCTTATAATTCTCGTGAGCTTCAAGCGATTGATCACCTTGATGATCAAAATCAATGATAGCCAGGTATATATAACTAAATGAACGCCTGTTACTCTTTTTATTGGTATTAAAATAATACGAATACGTAGGACCGCCAAGCTGTAACAAAGCCTTTACATCGCTAAAACCAGCTTCTTCGCGCAACTCACGATGTGCGGCTTCCTCATATGACTCACCCTCCTCCAAGCCACCCGAAGCAAACCAACGCATATTATTTTTTGTATTAATGAGACTCATGTACAGTTTTTTAGATGGATCGTACCCTATGATTACAGGGCCTGTTACATCCACCGCGTCAGGCAATATTGTCCCAAATTCGGGAGCCACAACCTCCTTAACAAGTAGATCGTATTTCTTGGCAAATTCATTATCGCGTTCGTCATGAGCAGGTACTGCCATAATCGCACCGGTGCCATACCCCATTAAAACGTAGTCAGCTATCCAGATAGGTATTTTTTCCTGGTTAATCGGATTAGTGGCATAGGCTCCCGTACATACCCCCGTCTTGTCTTTACTAGCCTGACGCTCGATATCTGTTTTTTTCTGAGCGTCTTGTATATATGCTTCTACTTCTGCCTTTTTATCTGAGGTAGTTATGTGCTGAACAAGCTCGTGCTCTGGAGCTAATACTAGAAAAGTCGCACCGAACAGCGTATCTGGGCGAGTTGTAAAAACCGTTACTGCATGTTTCGAATTCTCGACAGCAAAAGTAATCTCCGCGCCATTACTTCTACCTATCCAGTTTTTCTGGGCTAGTTTGACGCTTTCGGTCCAATCGAGGCTATCAGTAGCTTCCAAAAGTTCATCAGCATATTCAGTGATCTTAAAAAACCATTGTTTGACTTCTTTTTTTTGCACCACGGGGTCTTCCGGGTTATCGTGGCGCCAACATTTGTCATCTATAACCTGTTCGTTTGCAAGCACCGTCTGACACGTTTCACACCACCACTGCATACGCGCATCTTGGTACGCTAAACCATGCTTATACATCTGCGAAAAAATCCACTGCGTCCACTTATAATATTCTGGCGTATGCGTGGCAATCTCTTTGCTCCAATCATTGCTCCAACCCATAGCTTTATATTGCTTCTGATAATTTGGGATAATGGATGCCATACTCTGCTGAGGAGATATTCCGGCTTTGATTGCATAATTTTCGGCTGGCAACCCAAACGAGTCCCAACCAACGGGATGATAGCTCTCGTGGCCTAACTGACGCTTAAATCGAGCTTTAACATCGCTGATTGTGTAGTTCATGGCATGCCCGATATGAAGACCGGCGCCACTCGGATAATTAAACATGCTCATTGCAATGTATGTGGGCTTTTTGCTCTGCAAATCAGCTTTGTATGTACCTTGCTCGTCCCACCATTTTTGCCATGTTGGCTCTATCTCTTTAGGGTTATACCGTTTCATAATAGTATCCTAGCAGTTATCCTCTCCACAATGAATTTATGCGTAGAAGGTTTCATTGTTCTTGTTTCGTAAAATAATAATATGTGCGCAATGTATAAGACTATATCCCCTAAGGGAGAAGCAGTATGTAAGTGGGTACGCAGCTTTGCATAGACCCATTATACAACACGCTATAAAGTAAAAGATAAATCTAGGTAAGAAGGCGTACCAGATTCGATCATCTCGACTATTTCTTTCCAGCCAGGGATGAATTGCTCGTAGGGCAATGTTTTCCAGTCGACCCATTGCGGCGTTCCTTGGCGGACTTCTTTTAACTCTATTTCGTCTAGATTATCTGCGAACCATACGGGGCCGGTAATATGCGTAGTCTGATCGCCTTGCTGCACCATGACCGAAGCGTATCCACGGTAGCTTAGGGTGATATCTATGCCCGCGGCAAAATCATTCATTTCTCTCTGGGCAGCTTCTGCTAATGTCTCGTTGAGATGAATCTTGCCCGAAATACAGGCATACATATCGATATGAGGATGCTTTGTACGTCGCAGTACATACCATTTTCCTACTTTTGAACGAAGAAATATCATCGTATACGAAAGAGTTGCGGAACGGATGTTACCAGTAACCGATGAGAATTCTTGCGCTAGTATAACCCCTTTAGCTGACAGCCGGTACTCTCCTCTGCCGACTTTTTCTACGAGCTTGCGGTGCATAAGCTCATGAAGATGATACACAAACTGGCTGGACTCTATAGAAGGATCACGCAAGTCTTTGTAGCGAACTGTCGTATGCATTCGAAGCTTGGCAAATATCTCAGACTGAATATGATGGTCGAACCTATGTATGCTCACGATTATATTATCAAACACTACATGTGGTGTTTATGTAAAGAATATTTTACTAAAAACATCTGCACTGCTATTAAAGACGAATACTCCTAGACTGTGATTGTAAAAAGGAGATCCACTGTGAAACAATCATTAAATCATCATCTAGAACATGGTATACCCTTTTCTGATTTTGGGGATACTATACACACACCAGAGCTAAAAGTCCGTATTGCGGACGCACAAGAAGCAAGCCTACTAGCCCATCAAGATATGTACGATGGGTTTCATAATGCCGATCCTAGGGTACTATCTCTCGACGATCCATTCAGCGGCGAAAAAGCCAAATATATAACCCTCGCAGATACAGACGGCAAACCTCTGTACGGACAATGGGACGAAGCCAATCCAGCCACTGATATCGGCATCCGCGGTATCCACCCTCACTTTCGCGGCGTCACAAACGTAACGACTGTATTACATGCCGATAGTGCGGCGGCAAAAGATTTCTATGAAAGAGGTGCGCCTGCAACCGTAATAGAGGCCATGCATGCTATTGGGCTACTAAATAAGTTTGTGGTGGTACAAGTTGTATTACCATTCCTAGGACGAGTCGCGGCTTTAGACGGAATCGATGCCGAAGCGTACCGTTCGAACTTTTACCGACCTGGCGCAAGGGCATGCACGCTTACTCGGAGTATTTTGTATCATCTTGCCAACGGCCAACAGCCACAACCGCCCGTTGGGACAGACGGAAAGAGGTTGCTTATCAAAGAACATTACGACCAAAGCAGTTATTCTGTAGACGCCCACCAGACTGCCTCAGGCTTGCAATACAGAGTAGGCGAAGACTGGGTAGATGCAGGAACAGAGATAGCAGTATTCCGTGGTAAAGGCGAAGATTTTCGTACCCAAGAAGCACCGTCTGCTCTGCATAGAGTAATAAATGGCCAAAATATGTTAACTGATATAGATCCTAACTTGCTTGCCGCCGGCATAGGCCGTATCGCTAACATTACGTTCGTTTCCCCATCTGTAGCTAATGCTCGAGTAGTCAGACCAAGCTCACCCGAAACCCACCCTACTGAACACGTCAACGCATAAAGCTATTGGTATATTGCTTATACTTGCCTTTTTTATGGCTTGATAGATACTATTTATATGACTGATCCAGACCGATCTAAGACTTTAATTATCCCCGGTGAAATAGAGTATGCCCCTGAGCCAATAAAAATCACGACAGCAGTCCCAGCAGGTACTTGTTACGTTGTAGGACAATTGTGCAGGGGGCTTACCGCCCTAGCGTCAGATCCTGTATCACGCGTTGAAGCTAATATGGATAAAGTAGGGGCACCCGATGTACATCTAGGTGTACGCATAGATGTCTTAGCTACCTGTGGTCGAGTCTGCACCACCGCATGCAGACTGCCCGCTGTCGATATCCAAGCAAGATCGATGCTCGAAATACCATTAGATATGAATGTCGAAGATCTCAAGATATTACAGATGATACTTAATTATTTAGATAAGTCGTTCAGTACCGAAGAAAGGATGTATCCTCATGAGCTCGCGGCTGTCCGAGATATAACCAATGGTTATATTGGTCTAGTGTCTGATCAAGCTCGAACCAATGGAGCAGCTAGCTTTATTAATCCTATAGCTACGGATGGCTACTGCTCGGTTTTTGGAGCATTTAGCGGACCAAATTATCGCGTTATTAAAGCCGTAACTCACACTTTTCTACGTGCTAGTTACGAGCAACAAACGAATCCTGACAAAATTTCTGCGACTCTGGATGATCCGCTCGCAATAGATGTACCAGATCTACGACGATATCTTCTGAATTGCGGAAAAGATGTAAATCTTGCTCTGAACCTCAGCAGCACTGAACGATCCCACATGTTCGATGCGTAAGATTGTGGGGCATCAACTAATTTATAATCTTCGGATGCGTTTACGATAGTATTCTATTGCAAGATTAGGAAAATATTTGTACCAGTTAAAAACTAAGTCTTGAGCGTGCAAATATTCTACATCTTCTCCACGGTAGCCACGCTTGAATACCGATACACCGTAAAAACGGTGGCTGGTGTGCGTAAGCCCTACCACACCCCAAAAATTGTATCGGGTCATACCTCGCTTTTTAGCTTCTCTTATAGCTTCCCACTGTATAAGGTACGCCCCTGGCTCAGTGCGTCCAAGTACGCTACTTGCTCCGTAATGGTAGGCAGCTTCTTGGTTATAGAATATTACAAAAGCTTGCGCTATCAGTTGATTATCGGAAGTATACGCACTGTATAGTAGAGCCTTGCCAGCAGCCGCAAACACAGCAAACTGCTCCTTTAGGTACTGCTTGCTGTATGGTACAAAACCGTGACGCTTGGCCGTTTCTAACTGCAGTTCATAAAATGCATCAATTGCTTCTGGATCTGCTGTGCAGGAAATCTTTATACCACGTTTTTTAGCCTGCTTGAGTTCATATCGTGTATTCTTACGAAAATTATTCCGTAACTGATCTTCCGGCAACGTTATATCAAGCTGAGATGTCAGTTCGGCGTGCAAATGCATTTGAGCGGGCTTAAACCCTTGCTGAGCAAATAGACTCCTGTTAGCTGGAGTATTGAGTAGCTGCGGACGCACTCTTGCAAATACTGCCCGTGAAGTACGGCCAATACGCCGGATTTCTTTGTCCATACAGTCTACTAAGCCTTGGTTATCCCAATCAAGTATCGGACCTCCTCCGACTGTAATATAACGTGCCCGACGAGCAGTCTCAACAACCGCCAACATGACGCCTACAAGTTGATCCGATACATAAAATCCGCTTCTGAAAACCGTCTTACCCAACGACTCGTTGTACACACCCCAGTACCAGGATTGTAGGAAGTTTGCTTCTGGATGCGTTGCTATAAACGCCTCCCATTCTTCTTGATTCTCAACTTGCTTTACTATAATTTCAGCCACTGCCCGATCCTCTCTGCGATATATTTTGCGTCTTTTTCTGATATGTGTGCGTGAGTTGGTAAATTTATCATCCTTTGCGACATCCATTCTGCATTTGGGCACTGCCCCTGCTGATAGTCAGTCTTGGCATGAAGCCACTTAGGTGCTACTGGCGCATCATACCAGCGGGTACCAAGATTGATACCATATTTTTTTAAATATACTACTAAATCAGACGCCTCTTCTACTTTTAGAGGAAAACGAAGGTAGACTGATCCGTCGGTATGTCGAAACTGTACGTAAGCTGGTAGATACTCTCGATAGATTGTTGCAATAGCTTGTCTATGCTTGATATTTTTATCAAGATTCTTAAAACACTTCACCACAAGATTAGCGTTCCAATTAGGTAGTCTTCGTGCTGGAGCAGCATTACCGCTCATAGGCCCTGGTAATAAATGTAGCACCTTAACTATACGAAGAACTACTTTTCCTAAACCCCACGAATGTGTGTGTCGTATAAAACCGATTATCCATGGATACATTCTGGTAACTATTCGTACCCAAATACTAGGTCGGACCTGCGGCTGTTCGCTTACATCTCGAGTAATAACCGCACCCCCACACACTGCGTCTACTATCTTATCTTGGCTAAAAGAAAAAGCGGCTACCTGACCAACAGTCCCCGCCTCAACACCAGAATCATACATAAGCCCAGCGCAGTGGGCCATATCTTCAATTAGTGGTATTGAATGCTCTTTACATAGTTTATTAATAGCCCCTACATCCGCTGGCAACCCCAGTGTGTTTTGGATCATTACGGCAGCTATACGTGGCTCATCTTCCAGTGCTTGCTGAAGGGCTTTAGGTGTAAAGTTTAGCTGGTCTTTCTCAATATCCAGGTAGTATGGCTTCATGTTAGCCGCAACAATTGCCTGGTAGACTGCATAGCACGTATATCCATTAATCGCTATAAACAAACCTTCTGACAATCCTAGCTGCTTAATACCAAGAGCAATAGCTTCGCGACCCTTATAACATAGTGTGACATGAGGCATACTATATCGCTGCACTATGATATCTGTTAGTGTCTGTGGAGCGTTGGGTTTATTCAGAATAAGACCATAGGCTCCACTAGAAGAATCATAGTTGGAGCCTAGAGAATTAAATATACTAGGCATACAGAACCTCTATATCTTTTTCAATAATATCTAGTACCTCGCTCGTGTGAGTAAAATGAGGGGAGTGACGGGCACCATCTATAATATGCATTGTGGAGCCTTCTATGCATGCATGCATCTTTTTGCCATCAGACAATGGAGTTAATGTGTCTTCCCTTCCCCATATGATGGTTGTTGGAGTAGTTATTTTGCTTATATCTAGTTCTTTATCGGCAGCAAGCATATTACGCATAGTAAGCTTCATATTATGAGGTGCATTATTATAGTCAGAAGCATTAATAAACTTATAAAACGCTTTTTTAATGAACGGGAGTTTAGCCAGTGGTTTGCCGAGCCTAGACAGGATTCGTAATGTAGCAAGCTTTACACGTGACAATAACTCTTGATGAGATACGCCGGCAGCATCTATCAAAAATAAATGCTTAAAGCGACCCGGGTACTTAATGTCGTAGGCTAAAGCGATTCTTCCTCCATTTGAATGCCCGATCACAACAGGATGTTTATCGTCTTTTATTGCTTCGTGCAACCATTCTACGTACTCATCAATTGTCCAGACTTTATCGCTTGGTTTTGTTAATCCAGGTACTTTTAACAATACCGCGCCTATACCACGCTGGCATAAACCATCGTGTAACGTATGAAGCATGTCTAACTTATACGTCCAACCATGAACAATATATACTTTCAAACTAGCCCCCATTTTGCACGACGCTTATCCCATATGGGGCCTCGGCGAGGGAGTAAACTAGCGTCTGCCTTATTAAGCAATAAGCTCTCAATAATACCTTCCATGTAGCGTACACCCTTAAATACAATCGTCTCACCCCCTTTTATCTCGGCCATAAGGTAAGTTAAGGTATCGGCGGGTGCATCAAAACATACAACCTTACTACGCTTCTTTAACCTCTCGCCAAGATGCGGCAGCATGTATTCCCTACATCGAGGACCAACTATTATTAAACGCTCAAATGAAGTCTGATTTAGATAAGTTGCCAGTTTTTCATGCTCTACTTTTTCATCATCACCTTGTTCTAGCATATCACCCACTACTGCCCAGCAAGATGTAGCATCATATTCGGCCATCATATCTAGGACACTAGTTAGGCTAGTAATGTTCGAGTTGTTATAGGTACTATCTATCAAGATCGTACCCTTAATACCATCCAATACATTGCTTCTACCGGGAGGCATCCTTAACTTGCGGTAGTTATAGTCAGGTACTATGCCTAGCTTACTCATCAGCGTATCAGCCATAGCAACTTGATAGTATGTAAGTCGCGGAAGCAGTGCAGGCAGTACATATTTTTTGCCCAAAAAATCAAAAGCAGTTTCTTTTTTAGATATCTTATATTTTTTGAGATTACTAAGATTTATAGATGCGGTACTAGCAATCGTGCGAGATAATTGCTTTATCATTAATGGGTTATCCCCATCAATAATGACACTCTTGGTAGTAACTGTCAGTAAGTTACCATACTCATAGGCAATGGCTTCTTCTACATTTTTGAACTTTTCCTGCCGAACAGCAATATCGAACTGAGCGGTATGGGTGTGCAATGAGCTAACCCATAAAGTGTAAGCTGGCTTAAGTAAATTGCCTAAAAAACGAGCCTCGTGCGGCCTGTCAGCGTCTACTTCGGCTACATACAGCCGTTGTTTGTAGGGCGTGCGTAATGCCTTGTATGGTGTAGTTAGGAATAGGAGTAACCACTGGTATCGACCCCGCTCCACTTGGTCCAAGCCTAATATATCAAAAGGTATACCATAAGCGCTGTTCGCATGATGGGAGTAATGAGCCTTATTACCCAATTGCGCCTCTAGCAGATGCAGTAAAGTAGTTTTCCCTGCAGAACCGGTTACCACTATTATCTCTGGTCTCCATCTTCGCAAATGACGTGCTGCAAAAAATCGAAAATACGCCGCAAATACAAAGTAAAGGTGCCGTTTAAATACTTGAAACATATCTGTTATTATAGACTACTAA
>JBBSJF010000028.1:0-12011 GCA_038257495.1 Saccharimonadales bacterium (SeqCode)
GGCACGGGTGGTAATTGGGCTGTCGTAAAAAACTACATCAAAAACCAAGGAAAGAACACCAACGACCTACAGCTCACCATCTGGTGATTGGTGCAGCTGCTCCGGAATACCCCGTGGTCTCTGCCACGGGGATTTTTATTTCTAACGGAGATCCGAAAAATGGACTTTTACAATTCGATTCAGATCTTACTGTACCCATATATATACGCTCAGAAATCGAATATAATGAAATAGCTCAACACTGCGGTCTCGAAGCTCGTGGAACAGCTAGATTTCCACCTTTTACTGCCCAATTTTTGGCTAAATATCCTACAGATATTCCTACGCAGCATTCCGAATACATGATATTGACATACCAGAAGATGTCGTAAAGACTTAGAAAAAGTAATAAGAATTGGTGCGGGTAGAGAGAGTCGAACTCTCGTCTTATCCTTGGGAAGGATACATAATAGCCGTTATACGATACCCGCCCGCCTTTGGTATGAGACAAACCTACGGTTTTTCTCATCGTGCCGGGCTTGGATATGATCCAAGTCTCGGACCGCTCTTTTCCCTATGGAGCCGATGGCGAGATTCGAACTCGCGACCCCCGCTTTACGAAAGCGGTGCTCTAGCCAACTGAGCTACATCGGCAACCGCAAAATTATACCAAAGAAACTGATCTTTTGTTGCATTTTACCCCTGATCTTGATACTATCTCACCTGTCTAGATTCGCCTTGTTCGTTTTCACCAGTTTTGCAAACCAAGGAAAGACAGAGACTGTTTGAAAAACTGAGAGGAAGAATATAGCAATAAGTTAAAGCTTTTGCCTAACCAGGCAAAACGAAACCTACGCATAAATTCTGACGCGGGCTCGTAGTGAAGTGGTTATCACGCCTCCCTGTCACGGAGGAGATCGCCGGTTCAAATCCGGTCGAGCCCGCCAATTCGGATTTTCGCTGTTGTGACGCAGCAGACTAAGTGGCTCTCTAGGTGTTAGAGCCACTTTTTTATTGGTCAAATACCAGTTCGAACCTATGAACATCATTAGTTGTCGCTTTTCTTGGTCGTCCGCCTCCTGAAAGACTTCACCTAGATTGACCACGCCTGAAAAGGTTTCTTTTGCTAGTTCTAGCCACCTATCGGCGTCTGTGGCGGTTGCTTGTAGGAGTTCGGTAGTTCTAGCTATATTTATCTCATGTTTAGCCGCTCGTAGCTTGTAGCGCTCATCACTCATCGTGCCGCTTTCAAGTTTGTCGTCCAATGTATCTAGCGCTGTCTGGGCATGCTTTAAATCTTTAAGCCACAGTGGTTTATAGCGGGTTCGTTCTTTAATAAACTCGCTATAGTGCTGGTCTAGCCAATTAGAACACTCTTTACCGTCCGCCTCACTAATCTCATACTCCTGCATGTTTGCCAGTATCTCAGTCTCTAAAATCTTGTCTGATAGTTGCGGCTCTTTGCACTTAATCTTCTTGCTTTTTTTGGTGCATGTATAAAAGACATACTCAGCCTCTCGTCCGCTTGCTAACTTCTTTGGCTTTGTATAAGCAGTGATATTGAACTTGCAAGTCTTGCAAAGTAACAGCCCCTTATAGAGGTATGACCTGCCTGATGTTGTGGCTGGTCGTTGTGCTGATGACTTTTTCCAACCCATTGCAACCTGCACCTGATTGTATAAATCAACGCTTATTAGAGGCTCATAAGTACCTTGATGCCATTCATTGCCACCGTACTTAAAAACGCCGGTGTATGTCCTCCGTTGAAGCATATCCTCAATGGTAGTTTTAGCTATGGGTTTGCCTCGTCTACCAGCAAGACCCATGCTTATTGCCTCCTTCCAAAGAGTATCTAGCGTGTAAGTACCTATAGCTGCCAATTCAAAAAGCCCAGTGACCTTTTTACAGGTCTCAGGGTCGGGTGCAATATTTCTACCACCGGTCTTTAAGATGACATTTATATAGCCTATTGGGGCTGGACCAGGGTACTGACCATGCGTTCTTTTGACCGCAAAACCCTCCTTTACTTGAACGCCTAGGTCGTCATTGTTCTTCTTTGCGTTTGCAAGTTCAATTTGCAGCATCCACTTATCTTCAGGAGTATTTCTATATGACCGGGTCGGGGTATGTACGGCTATCAACAGGTCTCTATCTAGAGCAAAGATAACCCTAGCACCATCAATTGGGTTACGGCTCAACCTGCTCAATGCCCATACCGCTATATAACGCACCTCACCAGCCTCAACTCTATCAAGCATGTGATTAAATATCGGACGCCCAGGGGTTTTTGCTGATTGCTCCTCAGGAGGTAGGTACTCAGGCGTTAGGTGTTCGTTGCGTTCAAATATATGTTTTACTTGCTCCTACTGTTTATCAATAGAGAGAAGCTGTCTATCCTCGCGGTCCTGAGAGCGCCTAAGATAGACAAAACATTTAGATTTTGGAAGGTCTTCCATTACCAGGTATCCTCCGTTGACTAATGTCGTAGCAGACCGGTATCAACGGAGGGTATCTGGTCTGCTACGACTTTCTTATGTTGTTCTTCATTGCCATATCTTGTATCGCCATCACCAAGCCTATGACCGTATTTTATGCGGTATTTGATATCTACCACCAATACCAAAAACCTAAATAGAGTTTGGGTCTCTGTAGAAAAGTTGTTAATTGATTGATTGTTTTTCTGGATGAGCGAAGGTAAAGACCTGCGCCGTCCCGGTCTGCTTTTGACGGACATACACTGCTCCCAGATAAAGCCGTAGCTCTATCAATTAGTCGCGTATAAGTCCGTTTTTTGCCGAGTTCGTATCTCGTTTTACTTATATTTCATATATGTGTGCTGCCCCAGTCTTTTGCGGTCCTGTCTCCGTTTTTGGCTGCTACATGAAATACGATAGATTGTTAAATGTATTTCTAGTATAACGCATTTAATTTGTTGGTTGATGCCCAATTGTTAGCTTAACGCTGTCACCGTCTTGCACTAGGCTGCCGACTACAAATGCGTCAACTGACTGCCTGTCATCGGCTTTGTTAGGGTCTAGCGGCTCAAAGACACTTGATGCTTTGCCGTTGATGTCAGCCAGCGCTTGCTTATCAAAATCAGCATCAACCGTGTAACCCTTGCCCTTAAGCTCTTTGTAGACTACCAAGCCTTCTTTGCCTTTGTAGTCATCTGCGTTAAGTGTTGGCAAGGTGGCAGCAGTGCTGCTATCAGTTGTCTGCGAATTATTGGTGTTGCTGGTAGTGTTACTATCACTGCTTGATTGAGTTGCAGCACCAATTGCGCCGAGTATCACAACCACAATGACCCAAAACCACCATTTTTTTAATATTGCTTTGTCTTTCACTTCGGACCTCCTTTAGTTTGTTAAGCAGGTCAATTCCATAAAAAAGGACGACCCGCAGGTCGTCTAAAACCAGTACCAGCTTACGCCGAATACTTTTACGCGAGTCGCCCATTTCTTGGCATAAACACGCAAAAAGCGATGATTGATACTGGTTTTAGACAGTTCCCATTATATAGTTTCGTTTAGAGTAGCGCTAGTTGTTGGATGACTAATTTGAGATTGCGTTTTATCAAAAATGCTTGGTATTTCAGCATGAGAGACAAATATTCGGCATTGCTCTTTTTCTACCAAAAAATGCGTGTCAAAGTTGCGCCGAAAAATTAGGTACTATACAGGCGGAGTGTCATTTAACAGGGGTGGAGGGGCATACCCCCGCCCATCCCGTGCTATTTAAAGTCGTATTTTCGTTTGAATAAAGCGTTAGCTTTTTCTTTTCAAAGAAGCTAGAGGTACAATAAATTGATGGATAGTAGCAGACAAAAAATGATTGAAGCTCAGCGTATTGCCGACCGGGCAATGATGCGTAAGAGCGATAGTACCCGGCATAAATGCTTTGTTTCGTATCATGTCGCCGACCTACAAGAGGTAGAGGCATTCTTGGATACATTCGGTGAGGAGTTTATCCCGCGTGCCATTGGCGTGACGGACGATGATGATTTTATCAACAGTAACGATGACGATTACATAAAAGACCGCATCCGAGAAGAGTACCTAAGCGACTCCACCGTTACTATTGTTTTAGTGGGTGAAGGCACTTGGGGTAGAAAGTATGTTGACTGGGAGATATCTGCTACATTGCGCAATGATAGCGTTAATAGGCGCAGCGGTCTGCTCGTAATGCCACTACCATCCAAAGGCAATAGCGCGCATCTGCCAGACCGAGTAAAAGATAACTGGGTTCAAGGAGATAGCGATAATTCTTACGCCCTTTATTACACCTTCCCAACTTCCAGGACAACTCTTAGGAATTACATAGAAGAAGCCTTTAACTCTCGCACTCCAAAAGCTCATCTAGTAAATAATTCGCGCGCGCTGAGACAGCGTAACAGTGAGTGAGCCTGCCGATTACAGTGAGTATGAAATGCCACCACTTTTTGTGGCTACTGATAACTACGCCATTAAGTGGCAAAAACGGTTTATATTCTGCCAGAAAGTCCAACTAATCGCGCTGATTACGGCGGCTTTGGGCGGCGCAACCAGTTGGTATTACAGTAACTATAAACTGTCAGCGATTTTAACAGCCGCAGCACTTATAACAGCTCTTTTTGTGCGGTTTTACCTTGCGAAAGAGCAGCCTGAAAGAAAGTGGTATAACGGACGAGCAGCCGCTGAGTCAATTAAGACTTTATCTTGGAAATATGTGCAGTGTGCGAACCCTTTCCCAAAAAGTTTAAGCAAGACGGATGCTAATCAGTTATTCATAGTGCGAGTTAAGAGTGTACTAGCCGAAGTCCCTACGCTAGATGAACCAGTAGCGCATAGCAGTGAGCAGATTACAGATGACATGCGAAAACTCCGTACAAAAGCGCTTGCTGAGCGCCAAAAGTATTACATTCAACTTCGTATCAAAGACCAGACTGCATGGTACTCCAAGAAATCTATTTTTAACTCCGTCAGAGCGCGCAGGTGGAATATAGCAATTGGGATGCTTGAGCTTGCGGCGCTAGGCTTTGCGTTACTGCGCATTGCAGGCGGTACTGATTTTGATTGGGTCGGTATTCTTGTCGCTGCCTCCGCTGCTGGTGTTGCATGGCTACAATCAAAGCAACACGAAACGCTTGCTCAATCCTATAGTGTTACTTCACACGAACTTGCATCTGTTAATAGTATGCTTTCAGGAATAAAGACGGAAAAGAAGTGGGCAGAGCAAGTTGAGCAAGCCGAGGAAGCAATGAGCCGCGAGCATACTTTATGGAAGGCTTCGCATAGTTAGACTTGCAATTTATAGCAATTTATGCTAGTATATGTCTCATGGAACAATCACCTCAACCAAAACAAAAATTAGAACTAGATTTATCAACCGACGAATGGACAGAACGCCTTGGTGGCGCTCCTGTGTTCGCTAAAAAAGGCAAAGTACAAGCTCGTCAGGTAGCAGAACGTGAGGAAGTTCGCACTACCCTAGCAGACGGCACAGAAGAGACTGTAAATGTAGCAGAGCCAGGCGATGTAGTAGTAACTAATCCTGGTGGCGAAAAGTATGTGTTAAAACCCGACAACTTTGGCAAGCGCTACGAAGCAACCGAAGAAGAAGGTGTATTCCGAGCAAAAGGCATGGCTCGCGCAGTTGCAAACCCAACAGGTGCAGACATAGAAATTATGGCACCTTGGGGTGAACCCCAGTACGGTGGTCCAGATTGTATGGTCGCAACTGTATTTGACCCAGACCAGCCTGATGTAATCGGTGGTGACCGTTACATTATCGGTGGTGAAGAGTTTGCTGCAACCTATGCTCCTTTTGAGGAAGTATACGGACCACAAGCAGCTCAGCAGCCCGAACAACCAGCCCAGTAAATAAACCTAGGTAGCTAGTCTTACAAAAGATTGGCTACCTATTTTTACTGGCTCAGTGTGATGGGTTTCTACAAAGTAGTTCCATACCTGCAAAGTTATGGACCGCCAAGCACAAGCATTACACCTAGAGGTCATTTTGGCCTCTTTTTGTTATTACTACACGATGAGCGGATGGTAAGATCGAGTTTTTGCGACGAATGTACTCGTATTTAACATCGCACTTGTACTGTCAGTGTTGGGCAAGCATAGACCGTTTGAGTCGGTGGTACTAATCCAGTAAGCCAGTAGTGCTTGCAATGCAGCCCCGCCGACGCTACAGTAGTAGCAGCAAGCTTAAGGAGTTGTCATGACAGGTCAAGCACACAATCAGTACCCAGGCACGAGACACCTGCCACGTAAAGCAGCCGCACTGGCGCTGGCTGGCCTGATGTTGATTGGCTGTAACGACCGCTCGACAGAACAGCCCAAACCCGCTTCGGAAACAACTACTCCCTTTAGTCCTCAAGCAGAGCCGCCGGTTACCGAAGTAGCGCCCAGCCAACCGGCAGCTCCGGGCGAACAGCTCTCGGCGGCCGATTGCAGTCTGCGTTACGTGCAGCCCGGCCTTAATTTTTCAGAAGAGAACGGTCCGAAGCTCGCTGAGGATCTGGCTCTTATCATGAAACTTGAGCAGGACACCGGCGAGGTTCGGATTCGTGACATACTAACGGCTGGTCGCATTATCAAGGATAGCTATCAGGACCCACTCTATGCGCAAGCTATGCTTCAAGCGCGGGAAAAGATTGCCAGCGGTGGGACTGTCGGTGTCGATGAATTTTTACAAACGCCTGTGGTTGAACCGCGGCGCTGCGATGAGAATCACATTGAAAAATCAGCCTCGCGGGCCCAGTTGCACCAGACAACATCGCTAAGCCAGTCGCTGATACGACGCATGGGCGAACGGCTTGGCAATAATGTTTCGCGACTAACCCGCCAGGCGTACGAAGGGTTTCAGCGTGAAGTCGACCAGTTACGCGACCGGGCAGAACAGATAGAAAGTACGCCCAGCAACTAAAACACCGAGTTAAGTTGCTTATTAACGGTTTACTATGTGAGAAATACGTGCCTTTAAATGGGCGAGCTAAAGATAGAGAGGCAGTGAGTTGGCTTAACCCTCAAAATGAACGTAATGACATTACACTGATAGACCCTAGAAAGATGCAAACAATTCATGAGTTCTGGATGGGGCCCATACTGAAACATGTAGGCCCCCAACGGGTTCTAACCTAGTACTGCTCACTACAAAATAGTTCCAAATCTCTAAAGTTATGGACCACCAAACCGTATGTAGAGTTTTAGTAAGACTTGTTTTACACCTCATGAGGGGTATTTTATTATTTCTAAACTCTAATAACCGGAGTTAGAATGTTGAATAGTAGGCTTTTGCGGTGGCTACGCAGCTGTCTTGTAGGCTCTGTTGCTCGAATGAACGACAGAGTTCTAAGCCCTGCTTGTCGCTGTGATGATAGCTTATAAAATCTTTGACCGCGCCTTCTACGCAATAAGTTTGAGCAGTGTCTGTCTGACCCAGCAAACAGGTTGCCTTAGTAGTAGCTAAGTTACTAATAGATCGTCCGGAGGCGTCTCGCCCTAAACTTTGGTAACATATAATATCTAGTGGCGATTCTATGCTAGCACATAGGCTAAACACTTTAGAAAAGTCTCCGTTAACTACCGTTAAGGCATGGGAGGTCTGCATGAGATAACACTGTTGTTTATACTGGCTGTCCACAGCCGTACATGGGTATAGTGGGTCATCTGGCTTTAGGTAAGTAGTGGGGTGATTGGCATTTAGACCCGCCATGATATTTTCCATAAAAGTGCCACTATAGCAGGATTCTTGCTCCCATAAATCTTTAAATTTCTGGCAAATAGTAAGCACATCGAATAATTTATTGCTATTTATAGCCATAAGGCCATGCCCTAGCCCATGAACACAATTGTAATGATAAAAACCATACGGGTTCTTTTGCTTGGCGTTTTCGCAAATTGTAGTTAGAGATTCTGTGAGCTTATCCGACCCCAGCTTTTCTGCGATACCCTCCATAACACCGTGGTAGTACCCAGACCAACAAAAGTTATCACCTTGGTCGTAGGCTTCTACCGTATCTTTATATTTTGCTGCTGCCTCACGCCCCATCACATGAATCAACTGATGACACTGGCTACGAACGACATCATATTTTTCATATGCTTGTTTAATATCGGCAAAAGCAGCTTGTGGAGACTGTTGCTGCACCATCGCTTTATATCGATCCCGCCAACAGTTATAGTCTTCTGGCTGCTCGTTACAATCTGCAGTGACAAATGTTACCCTGGGTTGCTTGGTATCCTGCCGAGTAAACATATATAACGCTACTAGGCTACAAAGTATTAAAACAGATAAGACAACTACTAGTTTGTACTTATATTTTCTAGTGCTTTTACTAATTTTTTGTAATCTATTCATCATGATCTAATTATTATGGGTAAATAAATCCTTACAGCAAATACCTCATGATAATCTAAAAATTCTAGAGTCCTAAGGTTTTGTCGTCTAGCATCGTATCTGGTAGATCTTTATCGTCGCTTTGACCGCTTATGTCTTGGCTTATAGAGTTACTAGTCTGCTCTATAACAATCGACGTAGCTGGCTGAGGACCTTGCTGGGTATTTTGATTGGGATCCACGGTGGGTTTTGCTGTCTTCTTGCCCGTAGACGAGAAAACCAGTACTCCTCCGACAATCAGTACAAACAATACACCTACGACAGCCGCTATAATAAGCGGAAGACGAGAGTTGCCTGAGCTTTTAACGGGTAGCGGCGCACCTTGCTGTGGCTGAGGAACAGGTCCATAATTATTTGGACCATATACTTGAGGACCTTGAGGTTGTTGGTTGGGATTCATAAAATTACTTGTCTCCCTTCGTAGGAACATTTGGCTGCAGCTCCTTAGCATGAGTGGCAAGTGCAGGTTTTATATCATTGAGTATATAGTTTCTGGTGTCGGCCGATTGATCCCTAACTTGCGATAAATATAGTCTAGAGGTATCTAGCAATGCCTTAAACCCTATTGCGTCCGCCTTACAGTTTAAGACTACAATATCGTCGAGGGTTTGCTGGAAATTACTTGCCGTAGTTTCAACAGCAGCTGATTTTTCTGCTAGCTTTGCCCTCTTTTGCTCGAGGACGAATGTGTCTTTTTCCGCAAGTTTAAGCTGACCAATACTTACCCATAATTTACCATCTACTTGCCTATGCGTTTTGGCTCTATCCGCGAATAACTGCGTAAGTGTTTGCTGTGATATACGAATTTTTGATTGTGCCGATAAACATTGGTTACCTAAGCGTTTTTGCGTGGCTTCGTCTAGCGTAATAGCTCGCTCTTTTTTCCTTTGCTCCAAACGCTGAACAACCGTCGAGCCTGGGGCTGGCGAAGCTGGTTGCGTAAAGGCTGATGCTATTCTCGTATTCGCCAATAATGGCGTGAGCAGTACAACAGTAGCTAAGGCTTTCTGTAGTTTAATCATTATACTTTTCTCCTTATGATAATTTTACCATAAGCTTTTACAAAACAATGCTAAGTCGACTTTAAAATAAGATAGCCCTACTGTTTAGGATAGAGCTATCTTTACGTATGGAGTACCGCGCATTGTGTTACTTTATCTGAATAACGGCTCTGGTCGTGTTTAAGAAGCTGGGTTTCCAGATTATATATTCGCTTCCAGTAGCTACCGGAATTTCGAATACGATCTGACCGCTCGTCTTACCGCCAGCTATAAGATCACCGTAGCTAAGAGGGTTAGGTAAGGTAGCAAAAGCCGTGTCTAAGACTTGACCGGATGCAGTCTGTACACGAAAATCGAATGAATTAAACGCTCTTGTGCGGTCGCTTTTGTTTACTATTGCTACATCCGCAACAACATATGTATGTCCCGATTTTGCTTCGTCAAATTGTCCCAGAGTAGTTGCAAACTTCACATTACTAAGGGTCATGTCTACGCCTTCTATTGTCGCTACTTCGCCAGGCTTTATTTCGATATCCTTCTTTTGACTATCAGCTCTGTCCGTAGGGTCTGCGACGTTTAAGCTGGAAGTACTCTTTTCCAAATCGTCTGCCGCTTTGTTGCCGGCTGCTGCTAGCGCGATAAATAGTCCTGCCTGAATTAACATAAATAACACAGATAAAATAATACCAGCTAGTGCCAAGCCTTTGCCTTTTTGATTATTCTTTTTTACTGCTGATAAGCCTAGTATGGAAAGAATAAGACCGACTAGGGGTATAATAAATGCCAAAACAAGTCCGGCGATTGCTAAACCGTTATAGCTACTTGATGCTGGCACATTGCTTGAACCCTGAGGGCTCGCAGACGACGGAACTCCAGTTGGTGACGCACTTTGAGCATTATTTGATGGTTCTGATGGTGACATACGGACTTCTCCCCGATTATATATTGCTCTAATTAAAACATAGTATATATCGTGCCCCAAAATAGATTTTATTGTAAAAAAACTCGGCTTAGTTATTCTGGCAGTGTATCTTGAGGTATCTCAGGCAGTTTTATGTATAATTTAGCCTTTTGCTTATCTTTTAGTTCATTTAGTGATGTATCGATATCTTTATACTTAAAAAGTATATGGGCAGCCTTGGCTTTACTGCCCTGAAGCTCCAATAGCTTTACTATCTCTAAGGATTCGCCTGTATTTATTGGTTGCGTGTAGCCATTTATTTGTAACTTGAACAATTCTTCTGAAACTTCCGGAGGTACATCACGGGAAGTCTTATCTACGAGGGCAGGATACAACCCCCCATTTGGTTTGGTAAATTCATCGTCGGAAATTTCGGTGGCGATTTTACTAAAGTCTTCTCCTGCGCTCAAGCGAATAATAGCTGCAGACGCCCTGTTTCTTGCTTCTGGATCAAGTGCTGCAGTGACTTTCTCTATAAGTAGCTGGTCTCGCAGACTACGTCTAAAATCCTTTACTGACCAGCCCCAGTAGTCGCGTAATACGTCTTCGAATACCGCGTTGTCACTACCAAGCCTATTTTGGTTTCGCACAACCGTGATTTCTTTATCGATTTCCACTTCAGTAACTGTAATGTTCTTTTCGTCGGCAAGTTGCTTGATATATGCCTGGTCTACTACTTTATCTATTGCGCGCTGTTTAAATGCGTCTAATTGTGCTTTATCTTTCCCTTCAAAACTCAACTTTTGCTGAGTCTCGTAAAAATGTATATAGTGCCGAAGCTCAAACAGATAATTTTCGTAAGAGACGAATCGCGAACCAGTTCGGGCGATTGGAAACGGTACGATCTGGGTTACGCGGTACATAAAAGTGGTAGTTTTTTGTAGCTTGTAAAGAGAAATAATCGCGTAACTAAAGAAGACAACAACTGCCAATATAACTAATAAAGTGGAGACCATAACTACTTTATGCTTAGAATGTTGTAAAGGATATATATACTTGCGGGCTCCAGATAATACCTCTTCCCTGTGCGCTGCCACCGTTTCATTAGTAATCAGAGGTACGCCCTCTACTTTTTGTATAGATTTATTTTTGCGGAAGCGTCTTTTGCTTACTAAATGTTTAAGTTTCTTCATGACTGCTCGTTGGTTACCACCTGATTAATTAAAATACCTCGATCTCGCAAGATACCAAGTATCTTTTTCTGGGTCTTTGCAGGATGGTGAACATCGTTAATAGTAAGATCGCCAACATACGTCTGCATTACTATTGTACCAAAACCTAGGAGCGTTTCCTGAAAACCAGCTACTTCATAATTGACCATCTGGATCTGATTTAATGCAATATCTACAACACTCCTATGGAAAAGACCTTTTTGGACGATTTGTATCAACCGCTGATCTGATAGTATATACACGCTATAGAACCAACTTACCCAGTACGGTGAAAATATTAATGCAGCTAGTAGTAGGCTAGCGATAAGACTACCGAAGAAAAATGGGATACTTGGCGGGTTATTTGGTCGAGTATAGGTAAGCGCCAACGTAACTACAGGCCCTACGAGTAAACCGAGCGAACTATATATCAATCCTTTACGCATAACGACCGGATGCTTACGAAAGACGTACAGCACCTCTTCGTCATCCATTTGATCTTCAAAGTACTTTACAGGCATAAGCGTATTTTAC
>JBBSJF010000029.1:0-11828 GCA_038257495.1 Saccharimonadales bacterium (SeqCode)
CTTCTGTAATCGAGATTCAATTACAGGAGAAAAGTGACAGAGTAGCGCACAAGGATTACACAATATGGAGGTGCGGGGAGTACAAGACCTGGGATTGCCCAGTACTCCCCACGTAACACCTCTAAGCGGTGCGCAAATGCGCGATGGCCGCTGCAGCTGCCCCTTCTCCAAAGGAATTGTCGTACTGATCCACCTTGATGGTGTCTTGCGACAGGTCCACGTGGATCGGGCGCCCGTACAGCCAGTCGACGTGCATCGGTTGGCCCGTGTACGGGGTTGCGAAGGTACCACCATTGAGTATCTCGGCTGCCTCTGCCTCTGTAATGATCTGGCTGGCATTGGGGTCCATGGACCCCATGCCTACCGGGTGACCGGCATTTACGAGGGCCGCCAGAACGGCTGGCTTGAGAAGCCCGGCAATGCTCATATCAGTCATCGTGTCTCCTCGGGTTGCGTGCGGAACTACTCTGTCAAGGTGCGGTTTGGAAGATAGGATGAACTTTCTCAACCAAACTACATCATTATTCTAGCAAAAAGCAATACATATGTCAACACCTTTTTCACATATTAGCGATTTTTAAGTATTACTAACAGATTATAAATATAGTTTTGTGATATTACTATTCACATTTATGAATATATATGCTAGTATAGATGCATGAATATAACTGCCCTCGAAGCAATCGGACTTACTAATATGCAGGCAAAAGCCTACGTGGAGCTTATTGAGCATGGTGAAGTAAAGCCAGTGGATGCCTCCAAAGCCTTAAAAACCACTCGTACGAATGCCTATAAATTGTTCGACAGATTAGTAGAGCTAGGTCTAGCGACCAAGCAAGATAGTGGCAGCACCCTGCGCTACCGTATTACAAACCCTATTGCGCTTACTTCCCTGACCGCTAAATACCGTGCCGAAGCCGTGTCTAAGGAGGAGGCAGCGAACGTACTGATGCACGATCTGCTTGGTAAATATTATCAGCACTCCGACCAACCTGCCGTAGAGGTAGCAACGGGTAATAAAGAAGTGGCAGCGATGTACCGTAAACAGCTTAACCTGCGCGAGGACGTACATTTTATTCATACCAAAGCGGATGTACCGATGATGGGTTTTGATGTTATGCATGATATACGTGTTACGCCGGGTCATCATGGGCTGCGCAGAAAAGGCATATTAACTGCTCCAAGAGGAGGTCTTGTAAACCATGCTAACCATAAACGCGGCAACCTGGAAGCAACCTGGATAGAAGATGGTCACTATACCTCTCCTGTCGAATGGAGCGTAACGGCTACAAGCTTGCTCATAGTATTGTACGCAACAGAGCCGCATGCGATCTTGATTGTAGACAAAGTGGTGGCAGCTGCCTTTTTACAACTCTGGAACTTACTGAATGACTTGCTGCAGCCACGAGAAACTCATCAGAGACTAAGAGCCTGACAAATTCTATCTGTTGAAAAGTGAAACAGTAGCAGCAACCATGATTTTTTAGATATTTTCTTATGAGAAAAGGTAGTTTTAGCTACCTTTTGGAGTAAAAAATAGCTAAAAAGTGGTTGACCTGCTGCTTTACTCGATAGATAGATTTTGTCAGGTTCTATGAGCTAAGAATTAACCTCGTAATGCGTACATAAGACCGTTGCCGCTGCGGACTGGTTGCGTACCTTTATTGTATTTCATGCGAGAAAAATAAGGCGCATCTGGTGCGGCCGTATCAACCTCGCTCACGGTAATATTCTGCTCAGGTATACCGAACCTGGAAAGATCGTCAAGGGTTCTTCGATGAAAATCGACATGCCACATACCATTTGCATCTTGAGATACGTATTTTTTCCACACGCTCGACACTTTTTGGGCAGGATCTATACCGGGAAACACATATGACTCTGCTCGTGCAGAAGGAGCGACCCTTGCATACATACCATCTGGTTTTACGCCCTGAACATCCCTCATATGTAAAAGGGCTTTAAGATGGGAGCCTCTGCTAAATGAATGGCGGCTGACATGAATTAATGCAATAACCTCAGCGCTAACTTCGGCTCCAAAGCCGTGTATAGCAACTTCGCCGCAGTCTGCTGCGTTACTATGCAATATATGATTCGGGTTTGTGGTAATAAGAGCTTCAGTGAAATATGGGTCTTCTAATAAAGGAGTAGTATCTAAATCAACAAAATCTACCTCGCCTGGTTTCATTCTTATGAGCGTTCTAGCCGCAGTGTATTTCTCTAAAAACCTGAGAGCGCGCTCTCGGTTTGCTGCCCAGTCTTCGTTGCTCAAGCCTGGTACCATATTGCCAAATAAAGCGTTTGCCTGAAACCATACCGTGCTATCATCTGCTTCTAGCAAGTATTCGGGGTGTTCTGTAGATGTAGATTGATGCATAATATATGTATAT
The DNA here is from genome assembly GCA_038257495.1 of Saccharimonadales bacterium (SeqCode). Taxonomy (GTDB): domain Bacteria; phylum Patescibacteriota; class Saccharimonadia; order Saccharimonadales; family JBBSJF01; genus JBBSJF01. Next base: position 2,391 of record JBBSJF010000029.1, read on the forward strand.
TATAGCACTATTTATAAATTTTGTCTATATAGTAAAGAAGTTCTTGTAGGCTTGCCTAAGTATGCGGAACTTGGAGGGTTTTACTTTTTTGCGGTAGACGATGAACGGATCTTTTTTGATCTGCTGCCCTGTCCAGTTGTACATACTGACTGCGGTTTTTAGTGGTATGCGCAGACGTCTGGGTATGTAGTGAAAGCCATCTTCGGCTTTGTATTGCCATTCTATGTAACGCTGCAATTGCAGCTGAACAAATTCTTTAAACGCATCTGGGTATGCGCCGGCTGTTTCTGAGCTTAAGTTGCCTAAGTTAAAGTGCGCGAGGTCTTCTGCCGGAAAGTACATACGCCCTAACTTGTTGTCTTCTTCAACATCACGGATAAAGTTGATAAACTGCATCGCCCTACCCTGTAGCCTTGCGGCTTCGTCTGCTTCTTTGGACAGCCTCATAATACGAGACATCATGAGGCCTATAACCTCTGCTGAGCCATATATATACTCGAGTGTTTCAGCCAGTGTCTGGTATGTACGGCAGTCTACGTCCATCTGCATAGAATCTAGGAAAGCCTCTATCCAGGCTGTCTCAAATTGATATTTTTTTGATAGGTACACAATGTTCTTTACCACTCTTATATTGACTGAATCTTCAGCTTGAACCTCGAGTTTGTATTCAAGGTCAGAGCTCGCTTCTTGCCATAGCTTGCGTAAATTGTTCAGTTCTTCTGGCTGTGCAGGCTGCGAGTCTACGTAGTCGTCTGCCACGCGCACAAAACTATACAACTTAAATACATCTTGCTGGACTTTTTTGGGGAAGAAAATACTACTAAAATAGTACGTCGTACTGCCTGCTTTAAATATCTCCCGTTCTATATTGGCCATGATTACTCTTTATTATATAGCAACTCTATAACAAAAATGACGCTTTTTGGTCGCGCCCAGGCGGCCAAAAAGCATGTTTTATCATTCGACGTATCTATGGATATGCCTCAATCAAAAACAAACTTTTTATCTCACCTGGATCATCAACCAAAAAGCATCATTTTTGTTATGGAGTTGCTATAGGACTGAGGAGTAAACTAGACTAACTTTTTCTATCTATAAGGTAGCTCACCAGTTCGCCCAAGAAACGTACTCCGGTTGGCGACCACCGAAAAGCTTCTTTTTGTAGGGATTCCAGGGCTTTTTTAACATGCATCGCAGCCTGGTCTTTTGCAAAGTCTAGAGCGCCCGATTCTACCAATATATCCTTACACCTATTAAACTCAGCAGAGGTAAGGTGTTCGTTGCCGAGCATTTGTATAAGAAAGTTCTTGTTACCGTTCGTGGTGTGCTCGAGTGCATAGACGGTAACGGCAGTACGCTTACCTTCGCGGGTATCGTCCATAGGACTTTTGCCACTTTCGAATTCACTTCCGAAGGTACCTAGGATGTCGTCCGTAATCTGGAATGCTTTGCCCGCATGAATAGCATAGTCGGTAATTGCGTCAGTAGCGCTACAGTCGGCACCGGCCAGTACCATGCCCATATGAAGTGGGTTTAGGAATGTATATCGAGCCGTTTTAAGCTCATACACCTTGTCGACATCTGCTTGGGTAACCTCGGCTACTACTTCGTTCATGATGTCGCCCGTTTGACCGTGATCGGTCGTAATAGCAGTTTGGTTGAGAATACTCAATGTTTTTAAGCGAAGGCCTTCGGGTGCATCAAGGTTAGCAAGTATAACTTGTGCGGCGTGATTGCCTATGCCCATGGCGTTCATGGCCACTGCTATACCAAAGTGTTCTGATGAACCCGATAAGTGGTGGTCGTGGTGATATTGCTCTAATAGTTTATGAGCCGAGGCACCACCCCGACGGATGTCGCTGCGGTCTTGTATGTCGTCCATAATGAGGAAGTACGCGTGGATCATCTCTACGGCTCTGGCAGCCTGAATAATCATTTTCTGATCTTTGCCGCCGCTCATCTCATACCCGAGAATAGTTAGGGCACCTCGTATACGCTTGCCTCCGCGGGAGAGAATGTCTAAAAACACATCTGTAGGTATACGAGCTTCTGATCCGTAGTTTTGTAGCGTACTTTTTTGTATCAATTTAGAATAAGAGTCGATATCTTTGTCTATGATATTTTTGTACGCAACTAGTTGTGTCTTAAAATCGGCTTGCTTATGAGCAAACGTTCCTGCTCTATCCATAATGGAATATAGTATACGCTTATCATTTACCTAGTAAACTAGGTTTATATGCATCGCAACAATAAAAAACCTTACATCTCTATTGTCATCCCGGCTTTTAACGAAGAGGATTTTATTGGTGAATGTCTAAACTCTCTTCTCTTACAGCAAACATCTACTGAATACGAAATCATTGTAGTGGACAATAATAGTACAGACACCACTGCCGCTATCGCGAGCAAGAAAAACAAAAATATACGGGTTATACAAGAAAAACAGCCTGGCGTATGTGCTGCACGGCAAGCAGGTCTAGAAGCTGCCCGAGGAAAAATTGTGGTCTCAACGGACGCTGACTGTATATATCCGAGAGGTTGGCTGGAGCGTATAGTCTCGGTTTTTATAAAGCAATCAGATGTCAGCCTTTATATCGGCACGTATCGTTTTAAGAATAATCAACGATTAGCTAACTTTCTGCTCGGAGCATGGGAAAGTATGTGCTTAAGACTGAAGTATGGCTACGGAATGCAAAAATATACGTCGGCGGCTAACCTCGCATATAGGAAAGAGCGATTTACTGGCTACAACCCCTACCTCGGAGCTGGCGGTGATGAACTTTACGTACTAAAAGAACTCCAACACACAGGTAGAGTGGTTTTTGACACGTTTAACCCCTTAGAGACCTCTGCCCGGAGGCTAGCCAAGGGTCTTGGCACTGTTTTATTACGAGATTTTGGCTATTACTACGTTTACCAATATGTAATGAGAAAACGAAAGAGTAAGCCCATGCCTACTTATAGGAAAGAGGTATACGCTACTACTGTCTCCGCTATTTTTGCGTATACGATCGTGTGTACCATTATAGTAACCGGTGGTATCTTATTGATCTTAGGAATCCAAAATGTTCGATTTCCTCATGTTGCTCACCCGCTATTGTTTTGTTTCGGCTTAATCGCAATAAACAGTGGTTTTTGGGCCTATATACTTCTATCTACGCGGTCGCAACTGACGGGGCCATGTATCTACCGTGTACCAACTCAGCGAAAATGCGTGGCGCTAACGTTCGATGATGGCCCTAACCAGCCTTATACATTACAAATTGCTGATATATTAGAATCTTACGGCGGCAAGGGTACATTTTTTCAGGTTGGAAAATGCATACAGAGAGATCCAGAAACTACTGCTACCCTGCACCGCCGAGGACATGTCATTGGAGGGCATTCCTGGAACCACTCTCTTAAGAAACCGTTTAGCCAACCATTCTACCAACAAGAGCTCGATAAAACGCATACTCTTTTAGAATCAATAACCGCTCAACCAGTAAAATATTTTAGACCACCCTGGATACTTCGGACGCAAGCTATGATGCATAGCCTACGCAAGAAGCAGCTACACATGATAAGTGGTACGTTCTTGTCGCTAAACGAATTTAAACAGCCCTCTGGAAAGCTTATGGCTAGTCGTACGCTCGAACGTATAAAATCTGGAGACATACTCATATGCCACGATGGCTATAACAGCGTGGGGGCAGATCGTACCCAGACAGTAGAAGCCGTGCGTATACTATGTGCCGAACTTCATAAACAAGGCTATGAGTTTGTCGGTATAGACGAACTAGTTTGTTGAACTACGGATATTATCTGTCTCGTCAGGGTAAGCGAGCGCCATAGGCTAGTCAAAGACTACCTATAAAGCGCCCTAGAGAGACAGATAATATCCGTAGTTCAAGCCGGGATATATGTAATGATCTAGCGGATATATTCGAGGAGTTTTTTGGCGTCTTTATGCTTGCGAAGTTTAGCTAACGCCTTGGCTTCGATCTGGCGAATGCGCTCGCGGGTTACCTGAAACTCGTGACCAACTTCCTCGAGCGTATGGCTTTTGCCATCTTCTAGACCAAAACGCAGCTTGAGTATTTTTTGTTCTCGTTCGGTGAGGCTTCCGAGTATACCCTTTACTTGCTCCTTTAAAAGCTGGCTAGTGGCAGATTCTTCGGGGGTGACAGTGTCTTCGTCTTCGATAAAGTCGCCCAGTACACTGTCTTCTTCATCGTCACGGACACTGGCATCTAGCGAACTAATGTCTTGCTTGATCTTCATTATGTGTTCAACTTTGTCGACTTCGATCTCCATTGCCTCGGCAATTTCTTCATTGGTCGGCTCGCGGTTTAGTTCTTGAGTAAGTCTTCGCTGTGTACGAAGCAGCTTGTTGATAGTCTCGACCATATGCACGGGAATACGGATAGTACGGGCTTGATCGGCAATCGCCCGAGTAATAGCCTGGCGGATCCACCACGTTGCGTAGGTAGAAAACTTAAAGCCTTTGTCGGGGTCAAACTTCTCTACTGCACGCAAAAGCCCAGTGTTGCCTTCTTGAATAAGATCTAGCAGGTCTAGCCCGCGACCTACGTAACGCTTGGCGATCGATACAACCAAACGCATGTTTGCTTCTGCCATTTGGTCTTTAGCTTCACGCTCGCCTGCCACGACGCGCTGGGCAAGAGCTAGTTCTTCGGCTGCATTAAGGAGGGGTATTTTACCAATTTCACGTAAATAAAGGCGCACCGAGTCGTCGGCAATGTCGTCTAGGTATACTTGCTCGCTCAGTACGATCTCTTCTTCGTCTTCGGCTACCCATTGGTCGCCAAATTCTGTACTTGGCTCATCGTCCTCAATAATGGGTACTTTAGCTTCAGATAGCTCTGTATAAAGAGCATCTAGAATGTCTATATGCTCTGGGGTGTCGCTAATAGCCGCAAAAATTACTTTTTGCTCGATCTTACCGTCTTTTTTAGCCTGTTCTACTAGTGCCTGCTTTGCGACCTGCAGGGCGTCTTGATCATCAGCCATATATTGTTTTACTCCTTGGTTAGCTTCCCGCGCAGGACATCTAGCTTTCGTGCCTGCTTGAGAAGTTTGGTTACTTGTTCGTCACTTGCATCTGTTAGTTCGCCTGCAAGTCGGTTTTTTTCGTCTTTAATATAATCCTCTATGACGCGTGTCTGCAATCGAGTGGCTTCTGCACGAAGCTCAGATATCTCGAGACCTGCATAGAGCTCTTCGTAAATGAATGTTAGTATTTTGACATACTCGGCATGATCATGCAAGTCGGCTAAGCTTTTTGGGTCGCCTGCGAAGTCTGGTGTATCTTTTAAGAATTGTAAAAGCGCTCTCGGGGCGACGCCATACAGCATTTCAGACTTAATATCGCTTAGCGCTACACGCAGCTTAGGCTGGAGTAGGACTAGACTCATAAGATGGTCTACGTGTCTTTTTCTTTCGGGCGCAACGGTGCTTAGAACAGGCTCTGGCAGGTGGGTTATCTTTTTAGTTCGTTTCTCGGCAGTTGCTCCCCGCAACCTATCTTCGAGAGCTTCGGAGCTTACCCCCACCCTCTCTGCTACTTTTTGCAAATAGTGCTTTTGTTCGACCGTGTCATTGAGACTGCGTATAGCCACTAGAATCGTGTCTACAAACTGTCTTTTACCTATGCCCGTAGAGATATTAAAGCTCTTAGCATAGCGTTCTATAAGCCAGTCAAACGCATAGATAGGCTTGGTAATCGCTTCTTGCCAATCATTAACATTTCGGCGGATAAGCTCATCGGGGTCTTTTGCACCCTGAATAGTTACTATCGATAGAGCGACACCAACTTTACTTGCTAGTGGTATGACCCGCTCGGATGCGCTTAAGCCCGCTTGGTCTTGGTCGAATGCCAGGCGAATATCGCCTGTAAAGCGTTTTAATTCGCGCAAATGCATTTCTGTCATCGCCGTACCAGCAGATGCCACAACTTGCGTTACCCCAGCTTGGTGGCTGGCTATAACATCAAGGTTACCTTCCGCTACTACGACGTAAGCACTCTTGCGTATCATCTCCTTTGCGAGGTGTAGCCCGTACACATGACGACCCTTATCGTACAGAGGAGTTTGTGGGGTGTTTATATATTTGGGGGCATCCGGAATATCGCGCAGTAGCCTTGCTGTAAAGCCTATAACCCTGCCCTGCGCGTCTGCCAGCGGGATCATAATTCGTTCACGGAACATGTCGCCCAAAGTACCTCGGCGCAAGATACTGATGCCCGCAGATTTTAGCTCTTGGTCGGTATAACCTTTACTGCGCAGATATCGGGTAGCAGAATCAAAATTATTTGGTGCATAGCCAAGCCGCCACGTTAGGATGGTTTGTTTACTAAATTCGCGTTTTTCGCGGACATATTTGAGAGCCTCGTTATTTTTCGTAAGCTGCACTTGGTAGAAGTTAGCAGCCTGATCCATGATCTCGTATAAACGCTCTTTTTGCTGACCTCTTTGACCAGAACTTTTGGTACGGTACTGCTCTAGGTCTACACCGGCTTTTCTCGCTAGAAGTTCTAATGCGCCCTTAAAGTCCAAGCCCTCAACTTCCATAATAAAACTAAATATATTACCACCTCGACCCGAACTAAAATCGTGCCATATCTGTTTTTCAGGACTCACCATAAAACTCGGTGTCTTCTCGTTACCAAAAGGACTTAAGCCCTTAAAATTGCGTCCAGCCCGCTTGAGCTGTACGTACTCTGCTATAACATCCTCGACATTAAGTCGGCTTTTTACGTCCTCTACCGCATCCATATGTAGTAGATAGTATCTAGTAGATAGTATTTAGGGGCAAGCATAAGCTAAGAGCCGGAAGAATCCGGCTCTTAGAAGATTAGTACATGACCTAAGACAATAAGCTAAAATCTATCAAGTTTTCGCTGAACTCGCACATTACGTGCTTTCTGTGTAGCTCTAGCACCTGATAATTCACTCCGAACGCCACCCAATATTTTCGCAGCCGCATGCGCAGATTCATCTTTCGTTAGAATTTCTTTCGGATCATCCACTTCCTTACTAGGATCGTATTCTCTTATTCCACCGCTAATAGATTCATCGTCTTTGATAACTTTAAGCGAGGTATCACCCTGCCGTCCGCCAATAGATTCTCCCAATCGTCTTTTTGCAGTTAGGGTAGCAAAATTTTGAGAGGGAGCGAGTTCAATAGAATTTATACCGTGGTCACCTCGATTCACGCTTACAAAATTTTTGTCTGCCATATCGACCCTCATACTAGGATTAGTCGGTTCGTCTTCTTTCACTGCGTCAAACCCTATATTTTTGATCGTCCAATAATCTATCGGGGTAGTTTCTCTTTCTCTGCTAGCTAAGGCATTAGCTCGTTCAACGAGCTTTGTAGCTATGCGTCCAATTTGCTCCGCTACTTCAGCTTCGCTTTTAGGTGCTCGTACGGACTCTGCACCTGCTACTGGCGTGTCTGATGGTATTGTTTCGTTCATTTTATTTTTCTTTCTTTAATTTTTTTGTATTCGATATACTTTTTATCGATTAGTTACATATTAGCACTTCATTGTTGTTTTGTCAATAGTACTTTTTAATATATTTCACTGTTTTGTGAGTTCTAAATACGTAGCGCAAGCGGTGCTATGACTGATACAATGTGCTTATGCAACCTAACCAAAATGGTCTACCCGACGGGTATGATTTCCTTTCGGACAAGCCTAAAGCTAAACGATCACTACTACCTACCGGCAATAGTAAGAAACAGCGACTTTTCGTGGTTGCCGGGGGTGCATTACTACTCATAATACTCATTTTTGTGGTTGGAGGAGTTATATCTAACGCGAACCGCCCTAAAACGGAACTGATTTTAACTGTAGTACAAGAACAGCATGAACTTGCCCGGATTGCTGACATAGGAACCACGAAAGGTAAAAGCTCGGAAACAAAAAACTTTGCCGCGAGCGTACGGTCTATCGTCCGAAGCGACCAAGCGGTACTTATACCCTTACTAGGCAAAGCTGGCATTAAAGCAAACGAAAAGCTCTTAAGGGGCAAGCAAACTACCAAGACGGATACGGCTTTAACCAATGCCGAACAATCGGGTAGGTTAGACGAAACCGTGACCGAACTTTTACAGACGCAACTAAAAACATACCAACAAGATCTAAAGAAAGCTTACGATGGAAATTCCGGCGTAAAGACACGAGCTGCTCTTGATAAGGCATACGCAAACTCATTACTTATTTTATCTCCACCAGAAGAAGATAATACTCGGGACCAACCTGCAAAAACCGAAGCTGCTCCAACGACACCATAGTCTGAAAAATCCTATCTATCGAGGTGCCGGAACGGTGTCATCAAGCCCTGCAACAAGATTGTAGCTGTGACGTATAAAGCCTTGGATCTCTTCCCACGGTAGCTGCCCACTGAGTATAATTGTATTCCAGTGCTTTTTATTAAGATGATAGCCCTCCATAACCGTTTCGTACTCTTCGCGGAGCAGCTTACTTAACTGCGGGTCGCACTTGAGGCTTATCTGCAGGGGGTCTTTCTTTTCGGCTATTAATGCAAACATCTTTCCATCTTCTTTGGAACCAAATTTATACACCGCCACGCCTTCTCCAAAAGGGTAGTCTAGCCACGCATCTGGCATACTGAGCACATACTTCTCAACAGTTTTATGATCCATAATTACTTTCTGTACAGCTGACTATGGCTGCCTATGAGCTCAAATAATATAATTTCATCTCCTATTTGTACATACAAGGCTCGTATATCCCCACCGATATTGATACTATGATACCCCTCGTAACGACCTTTTAGAATATGATGATTAAGCGATCGGTGAGCCGGATTTTCTTCCAGAACAGCTTGTCGTGCATAAAACCGTTGCCTTTCGGCTGGCTGTAACTTTTTTAATTGCTTTACAAAACGCTTCGCATATTTAATCGTCATCGCCGACTTCTTGTTTTAGCCAGGCTATAGCGTCTACTGTATTATCAAAAGCAGGCGAAACTTCGCCACGGGCAACTTCTGCCCGTACCTCTTCGATGAGTTTTTCCAGATGAGGCGTCATTTGTTCGGTAGGAAACTCTACATGCACCGCTTCCCCTTCGGCAAATTTTCGTAGCTGATCGTTTAGCACCATGCTTAAAGATATACCTAGCTTTGAAGCCCGCTTTTGTGCTCTAGCTTTTATTTTTGGATCTACCTTAAAATTTATGACTGCTGTTTTCATATCTGTAAGTATATATTTTGTATATACTTTGTCAATACAGAAAATTACATACTCTTACTTAGCTTGCTTGAACCAGTCTATATAATATTGGAGCTCGGCGATCGAGGCTTGGATATCGTCGAAGGCACGGTGGACTTCTTTTTTTGCAAATTTAACGTCGTATTTACCATGCATCACTACTTTCCATGAACTTACATCTAGCATGCGGTAATGTAA
>JBBSJF010000030.1:0-11759 GCA_038257495.1 Saccharimonadales bacterium (SeqCode)
CCAGCCAGATATAGCGAAGCTACTCTAGTACGTGCCTTGGAAGAGATGGGGATAGGACGTCCGAGCACGTACGCACCCACAATTAGCACTATTCAGGCACGTGGATATGTTGAAAAGACAGACCTAGAAGGGATAGAAAGGGCGGTAATAAGCTTACGCGTAGTGCCAAAAGGCGCAGTTGAGCGCTCAGAGGAGACAAAGATAACTGGCGCAGACAGAAACAAGTTGGTACCTACGTACCTTGCAACAGTAACCACAGACTTTCTTACCAAGCACTTTATGCAAATAGTAGACTACGACTTTACCGCCAAAGCGGAAGCCGAGTTCGACGCAGTAGCGGATGGCAAAAGTAAGTGGCAAGAGTATCTCAAAGAGTTTTACAAAAGCTTTAAGCCAGCCGTGGACAGCTCGGCAGATATTAGCAGACAGGAGACTAGCCAGGCACGCAAACTAGGAACAGATCCAAAAAGCGGCAAACCACTTATAGTCAGGTATGGACGATACGGACCCATGCTACAGATTGGAGAAGTCGAAGACGACGAAAAACCAAAGTTTGCACCACTACCAGCAGGAGCAAAACTCGAGACGGTTACGTACGAGGCTGCACTTGAGATGTTTAAACTGCCTCGCGTAGTCGGAACCACTAAGGACGGTAAAGAGATAAAAGCTAATCTAGGACGCTTTGGACCCTATATTCAGATAGATAAACTATACGTGTCTATCAAACCACTCGATCCGTTCGACATTGACGAAGCAAAAGCTCGTGAGCTATACGAAGCCAAGTTGATTACAGAAGCAGAGAAGAACATTGCTGAGTTTAAAAACGGCATAAAAATACTTAAAGGTCCGTACGGTCCGTATGTAACCGACGGCAAAAAGAATGCACGCATAGCTAAAGATATAGATCCCAAAACGCTTAGTGAAGTAGACTGCAAACAGCTTCTAGATGCCGCACCAGCCAAAAAACGCTCGTTCCGACCTCGTAAAGCCAAAAAATAAGTGCTTGACTTGGAACATATATTATAGTATATGTATTAATACTTCAGTTCTTTTATAAATAAGACAGTGTCTCTTACATTGCATATATAATATATATCTGTAGCGTAAGAGACAATGTCTCTACACTAGTGCGTGGACGGAGGCGATGCCTGTTCTCGGCTCCCTCGCCGAGGTGCAGTAGGGGCGGAGCCTTCCCATCCCCCCTTTTTGCTTAACCTCCGTCCACGCACGCCAAGTCATTATAGGTTTTACCTGAAACCAATTAAATTTCCGACTCATATCGGTAGATATTGGTTGCAATAAAGCCTTTATGTCTTAAGTCCTGACTGCCGGACCCTGGCGAACTGAGGGGGTCCCGCCGACCCTGCTCTAACTGCACGTGCGGACCGAGGTCAGAGGCCACCCCCGGGTGCCATGTGACGCTCCCCCGCGTTACATGAGCACTCGTGGGTCGGCAGATAAAGCACTGAAGTGCTACAGCTTTTCCTCCTGGAATATGTTGCTCCGTCTTCGCGACGTTCGAGCACCTCTCTGGTAGTAGGAGGGGCTGTTTTTCTTTTAAACGTAGCTTAAAATGCAACATACTTATTAGTAAAGACGTCTAATTCGTGCTACAATAAATCTATAAACACTATATTTGACTTCACATAACTATAGTGTTATAGTTAGTACATTATCTTAATTATCCAATGTTAGAGAGAAGGGAACCGTATAACCCATGAGCCAATCCGCCACCGATGTAAAATTTAATTCTGAGAAAATAACTTCAGATATATTAAAGACCATCGAACGAGAAAGAGAACGAGAAATCATTTCTCGACGTTTTGGACTCTTTGATCGCAAAGAAACACTCGAACAAATCGGGGAGCTCCTCGGTATTACACGCGAACGAGTTCGTCAGCTTGAAAAAGCAGTAGTCTCACGTCTTAAGACTCAGTCAGAGCATGAGCTACCCCATATAGAAGAGGTGCAGGCAATACTGAGCCACAAACTAGAAGATATGGGCAAGGTGGTACGTATAAGTGAGCTAACAAGCGCTATTATTCCCGAAGGCTCAAAACTCGACCAGGCGCGAATATCGTTTATGGCAGGCTTATGTCCAAAACTCGTAGTAATCGATGATAATGACCATTTTTACCACAGCGTCTCTCTCGCAAACGCATATAGCGAAAAAGGGCTTAAAGAAGCCGTAGCGACAATAGTCGAGGTTATTAAAAAAGCAGGGAAGCCATTAGCTATCGAAGAAGTGGCAGCGCTTGTTAAGAATAATTCTCCTCTCGAGGTAAAAGCACTTGCTAGCACAAGTAAACAACTTGCAACCCTCAATAATGTTTGGGGACTTATCAAGTGGCCAACGGTCAACCCAAAGAACATTCGCGACAAAATATACGTTATCTTGCGCGAAAATGGTAAACAACTCCACTTTAACGAGATCGCAGAAGCCATAAAAGACAGCGAATTTAAACGCAAAGACGTTACTGTACAGGCAATCCATAACGAACTTATCAAGGATAAAAGATTTGTACTTATTGGTCGTGGTATATACGCGCTAAGGGAATGGGGCTACGAAAAGGGGACTGTATCTGACGTTATATCCAAGATTCTTACAGATGCAGGCGAGCCATTGCACCGCGACGAAATCGTTAAACGCGTACTGGAAAGCCGTTACGTCAAAGAAACAACTATACTTTTGAACTTGCAAGGCAAGCCCCAATTTAAACGAGTAGCCAAAGCCACTTACGCCCTCGCCGAATAATTGTAATGGCCGCTAGCAAAAAAAGCGTAGATTTCTTAGCGCCATTTACCATACAAGGCGCACGTTTTGAACCTTCAGGACCCTCAACGGAACTATTTCCTGGAGAATCTACAAAATTAATTATTAACGGTATAGTAGGTCCAGGAATAATCGAAATGGTACAGGTAGAGACTCCTATGTCTACGCTGTACCTGCATAGAGCCTGTTGCGGCAGCTTGCACGGATTTTCAGGCGATACCATGAAAGCATGCTCTCGAAAACCACCTTGCAGTGTTCTTGGCAAAACGGGAACTTTATTCTTACATCAAGGAGGCAGATTTACCACAGTCAATCATAGTAAGCCCAACCGCGCTACAACCTCCTTGACCCATGACAAGACATCTTTAGAGTTTATCAGAGCAGAAGGTCCTGCGGATTTGCATAGAGTAGTCATTCAGCCGGTAGCTGTGTCTGACCCATATGGATTGCTGAACTTGTGCTAAAGTTTAGTAGCAATAATAAACAAATTACGAACACTAATATACAGTAAGAATATTCGCAAAAACTATCTTTACGGCATATAGGGATAAATACACACTAACTAGTACGCATGAGCTTTCGGCATGAAAGGGGCATACAAAAATAAAATAAAAGGTTTTTATTAATAACTACATGAGAATCGTTTAATAAAAAGGGTAATCACCCGTCTATAGACTCTGTGTCGCACAATGTATATTTTGCGACGTTCCTAATATACCAGAAGACACGTAACAATACCTCTTGCGAGGGGAGTTACTTTCTACTAATACGTATATATCGCTATTCTAAGCATGTGTTAAAAGATTTTTAGTATAACCAATCTGAATATACTATCGTTCTTATTAGGTACATCGCATATAAGGCCGATTAGGAGGATTAGTTATCCACAGAACATCCATATTTTGTCTATATTTGCTTTTTACTAATTTTAGTTATTTTATATGTATATCCCCTGTTATTCTCTGCTTACCTGAGAATTTGCTTTTTTTAATTTTTGGTATTCTTATATGTTTTTTTACCTAAGTAGTTGCTTGTTATAATATAATGAACATTTTACGAACAAAGGGTAGAGTAGTGTACTGCCCTTCTATTTGTAAAATACCCGTCCTTCTACTCTTACATCGACATATTCCTTTATTGCTATGCCTTGCTCTGATAACTGCATAATAATCGCCTTATACGCACCAAATTGTACCTGTACGTCCCCTTCCGTAAAAAATTTGGTAAATATTGGCTCGCTACCTTTAAAGCGTACCCATAGCTCGTTGCTTGTAACTGGAAATTCTATACTTTGAATAGGTGTACTCGTTTGTTCAGCCTCATAATATAGATTTTTAACAAAAGTAACGTCAGAGGTGGTCATAATATAGGATCCTAGTGTGACATCAGCAGTATTTGATTTATCGTAGACAATCGGAATGTCTAGTGTATTTGGCACTTTATTTTTATCAAAATAAATAACCTTACCCCGCTCGTTTATAAGGTACTCGCCGGTAATATGTATGACCTTGACCACTGGTTCGTCTAAACGTATTTCGACTCTAGGAGAACTCCATAGAATGCTCGTACGTAGTGAAGCCTCAGCTATCTCCGGGTGCTTAAGTCTTAGTTCTTCTACCACTTTTTCTGAATTTAGCAGTAATTTGGATCTTGACGTTATATCTTTTTTTAGTGCGGTCTCTACTGTCTCTTCATATACCGATATAGGTTTAGCGTAAGATGAGGCTGTGATAATTTTAATTTTAGGATCATTGACGCTGATAAACGTACCTGCAGTAAGCAATACCAGTAAAAAGCTTAGCATTAGCCACCGCACAGATCGCGTCTTCAGTAAATATGTGTTTTTCGGGTTCTTATGAGAAGCCGAGGGTACTCTTTTTGACTGATCGTATGCAACAGCCCGTCTTTCTTGAGTTCCGGAAAAAGTATATACATTTTTCCTGGCTCCATCTGTACCTTGCATGCTTCTTGCACGATTAGTACTCTGAGTATCCTTGGTTTTTTTAAATAATCTCATATGCCAGCTAGCTCTTCTAATAATGCCACTATCTTACTACTCGCGTTTTCGGGCAACTTGGTATGCAGTTTTTCTGTCATTATTTGTCGTTCTTCTGGGTGCTGGAACAGGTATGTTATCGCTTCTTTTAGGCTAGACTCTAACCGAGCATCTTCGTGCACTACATATATGGCGCCAGCCTTACGTAACGCTTCAGCATTTAGTAACTGATGCCCCCCGGTAAGATGAGGATTCGGAACCACTATGCATGGTTTTGCCTGAATAGCATATTCTGCCAATGTCGTAGCGCCTGCGCGCGATACAATTAAATCCGCTGCCGCACTATACCTATATGAATCATTTATAAAATCCATAACCTTAACCCGAGCTCTTTTACTAGCTTCCAAATTATCATATGCTTGTTCTAATATTTCCTGCTTACCCCTACCCGACAAGTGTACTATGTGCATATTTTTATTATCAAGAACAGAGTCTGCGATCGAAGCTACAGCGGTATTAAGCCTTAATGCCCCCAACCCACCACCAGTGATATATACGACGAAATCATTAGCTTTATAACCTACCTCGATCTTATATTCGGCTTGAGTTTTTATATCTACAAGTTTGTAATCTTTAGATACGATTGTTCCAGTTACGATAGCCCTACCGTCAGGATAATATCTTTGCGATTCGGCAGCAGATACCGCATGATACCTTGCCCACCGCCCGATAATTCTATTAGCTAAACCGGGCAACACGTCCGAGTCATGTGTCAAAAATGGTATGTGTAATATAGCTGCGGCAATGCCTATTGGTACTCCTACAAACCCTCCTTTTATAAAAATTGCCTGAGGTTTTTCACGGCTCAAAACATATAAACTTTGTAAAATCCCTATCGTAGTAAATAAAGCATCACGTATATTAAGCACATGACGACCAGGGGACAGTCTTTGGAGTAGTCTTTGCTTGTAAAACCTGCGATACTTACCAGCATAAATATCATATTGTTTCGTAATCACCGGATAAGTTGCAGAAATATCGCGAAGCTTATCCCCCTTCTGCCCTACATATACAAGCCTTATGTTTGGATGTCTTTGCACCAATAGATCAGCGATAACGAGATTGGGCGTAATGTGGCCGCCTGAGCCCCCGCCTACGACCATGATTGTCATATGATTCTCCTGTATTATTATCCGACTGATCTTTTAACGGGCTGATCGTAAAACTCGTGTAACGCGATATAGAAAAGAGTACACCTAACGCTCCCATAACAAAGAGCAAGCTCGTGCCTCCGTAACTCACTAATGGTAGAGTGATACCTTTTAATGGCAATAGACCTAGCATTGCCCCTATATTAATGATGGTTTGGCTACTAAGCCAAGCGAGCGCGCCTATAGCCATAAACCTCAAAAAATCATTTGAAGTGTAGTCTATGATTTTTTTCATACGACTAAAGAATACTATATAGAGAAATACCAACAGAGCACTACCGAAAAACCCTGTTTTTTCTGCGAATATAGCAAATATTGAATCATTCGCAGCTTCTGGCAGATAACCATAAGCTTGCACGCTGTTACCGAGCCCCTTGCCCAGCACCCCGCCCGAGCCGATGGCAATTAGCGCTTGGCAAGACTGATACCCAGCATCCTGACAATCCGCAGTAGGATGCAAAAATGTACTAACCCGAGCAACACGATATGGTTCTATAGCTATAAGCAGTGCTAACCCTAGAGCTATAATAGCGCCTACAAGCACAACTCTCTTTAGTGGCAAACCTGCAAGCACAGACATGATACCTATCATAGCGACCATTACCGCGGTAGACCCAAGATCACTTTGGATGCCAGCTACTACTAAGGACAGTAAGCCAAGCAAGGCAATAATAATATAAAATGTTTTTCTCTTATCTGACATTAGCCCCGCCTCACGACGTGATGCCAGAAAGTCCGCAAAACCTACCAGTAGTGCAAACTTAATAAGCTCCGCGGACTGGAAGCTAAACCCTCCCACCTGTACCCATCGTGTAGCTCCATATACTTCTTGACCAAAAGCTGCCACGGCAATAACAGACAGTATTGCTAAAACTATCAGTGGACGCACCATTTTACGCCACCATAGAGGCGGTATAAAAGCAGCAGCTACAAACCCTCCTAGACCTAGTCCAATCGCGATTAACTGTTTGGTTACGTAGTAATTCTCTGGAACTCCTTTAATAGCAGCGAGCCCAGGTCCGATGGAATACACGACAATAAGTCCGATCACCATCAAGAACAGCGCTACAATCAACAATATATAGTCTGGTTTATGTTTCCGAGATAACTCTTTATCAAAGCTAGAGCGAATACGCGATCTTTGTCCTCCAAGTACTCCACTAAAGCCTGATAATGCCACGATTTATTTACCTAACACATATACGGCAAGACCAACTACCGCTGCTACCTGCCCTATAACCCAAAAGCGCATCGTAACCTTTGTTTCTGGCCAGCCTATAGCTTCGAAATGATGATGTATAGGAGAGGATAGGAAAACTTTCTTGCCTCCACGCAGTTTGCGTGAAGTGCGATTGATTATCACAGAGCCAGTTTCGGCAACATATACGAGACCAATAATCGGTAGTATAAAGATCGTGTCGGTCTGCATAGCTATAACACCCAGCGCCGTCCCTAGAGCTGCCGAACCCACATCTCCCATAAAGAACCGGGCAGGATGTATATTGAACCATGTATAGCTCAGTAATGCGCCAAGTAACGTAAGACAGAAGCCTGCCAGCAGATACTGCTCTTGCATACCGGCAATAACCGCATACGCGCCGAAAGACGAGCTCAATAGTCCTCCCGCTAAACCATCAAGCCCGTCACTGATATTTACCGCATTAGAAGTAGCTACTACCACAAGTACGAACAACGGGATTATAGCGATACCAAGCGTCCATGGACTGTCAAAAAAAGGTACGCTAATCTGGTTTATGCCGAGTTTGTAGTAAAACCAGATACCACCTATCAGAGCTACGCTTATGTTTAAAATAATTTTAATTTTGCTTCGCAAACCCGCAACTGCCGTATTCTTGCCACGTATATTTAGCCAGTCGTCAATAAGCCCAATGGTACCCGCACCAATCAGAGCCGCCAGTGGGAGCCAGGTCTCTGCCCTGTCTAGGTTAAATAGCAAGGTTACAACAGCAGTACTTATCACAAATATAAGCCCCGCCATGGTCGGTACATTACGCTTATGCTTTGCAGCGTGTAACTTCGCGTACACCGTAGCCTTGCCACCACTCCATGCGTCAGTACGCATACGCTTCCACCACTCGTTCTTATATGCTATAGACGTATAGATGGGTGTGATGATCATACTGAACAAAAAGCTTATAAAACCTATAAGCAATATTCGAATCAGTGTCGACCTATCAACAGTAAACATTAGTAGTTCAGACATATATTTCCTTTTATTATAATACTTATCATTATTTTACTGCGATTTCGGCGTTACTTCAAATCCATCTAGTATCATATTTGATATAGACGAAAATATAGGTGCAGCAGCCCTAGAACCAGCAAAACCTGGTATACCCGGTTCGTTGACACGAACGATTACTACGTACTGGGGTTTATCACCACCTATATAACCCGCATACGTACCATTTATCTTGTCTTCATAGTATCCCCCACTGGGGTTAGCTATTTGAGCAGTTCCCGTCTTGCCGCCAACCTTAAAGCCCTTGCGAGCTGCCGTTACGTTTGTTTTATCTACTGCTTCCTGCATGATGTCTGTTATTACCCTGCTAGATTGTTCTGATAGGATTCTCTCGCCGCTGTCACGCTTGATATAATCATCAGCTAGAACTTCTTGGAGTAGATGTGGCTTATAGTATGTACCACCGTTAACAACTGAGGAGAATGCTGCTGCCATTTGCAACGTGGTGATATTAATTCCCTGCCCAAAAGACATATTCGCATATTGAATATCCAACCCAAACCCATCAGTGGGGCTAGCCACGGAGCCAGCCTGCTCGTACCCCTGTTCGATACCGGTTTGTTCTCCAAAATGATATCTCTTCGTAAGATACTCGAACCATTTTTCTCGTGCTTGCTGATTTATAGTACCTCCGCCCATCTGTTTTAGCACTGTTGTAGCACCTGTATTCAGAGACAACAAAATGATATTCTTCAGTGGTGTCTGACCGTAGTTAGCAGCTACGTTCTTAATAGTCGCGTTATCAATTTGCAGAGTTCCAGAGTCAAAATAAGAAAAGTTTTCATTAATAACTCCTTGGTCTAGTGCAGCCGCTATCGTTAGGGGTTTCATGATAGAACCGACCTCTAGGGGTGCACCGACATTTGAGTTACTAAATACAGACTGTTCTTCTTGTTTTACCTTGTAATATTCTGCCGGATTATACGTCGGGTAGTCCGCCATTGCTTTTACTTCACCCGTATTTGGGTCGACTATGGTGATACTTCCGGATTTGGATTTAGCATTTTCCAACCCCTGCTTCAGTATCTCTTCGGTTTTTTGCTGCAAGCCAACATCAAGCGTAAGTCTTACTCTTTGACCCTGCACCGCGTCTACGACTACATTATCTTTATTTGCTACGAGCGGCACGCCAGCAGCATCGGTTATAGCCTTGAGTAGTCCAGGCTTCCCTCTAAGTTGCGAGTCCAGATATTGCTCTATACCATACGATCCAGTACCTTCGTCGTTTACAAACCCAAGTACTTGCGCGGCCAAACTTCCTTGCGGGTATGTTCTATATGCCTCTTCTCTAGTACCTATACCTTTTTCGTTAAGATCGTCTATTTTTTTCTTCGTATCTTTATCCAGTTTTTTAGATAAAATTTGATATCGGGACTCAGCTACCAATTTTTCTTTAATATCTTTAGTTTCGCCACCTATAAGGGCTTGCAGTTTGCCTGCGAGCTCATCGGGTTTAGTAATAAATTTTGGGTCTGCGAAAAGCGTATACTTCCTCTCATTTAATACGAGGGGCACAATTTGCTCGCCATTATATGCCTCTATGACACCCCTCTCAGCAGCAATCTCCCTTTCCTTAAACTGTATAGAACTCGCAGCTTTTTGGTAATCGTCATGCTTGATGACTTGCACATAAAAAAGCCTCACGATAAAAACCGCCAGGCACAAAACCAACAACACGTACCATAAAGAGATACGCCAAGATGCTGAATGAACTTGTGACTGAGTGCTCATGTAGAACCTATTTCCTTACAGAACTCATCCATAATACGGAGTTTCAATTACTAATAGTGGAGCTCGGTTTTGCCGTAACTAATTGTTTCGCTACTTCGCTATTCTTAGCGCGGTCTAAAGACTGCAAGCGTGCCGATGATACTTCCAAATCCTCGTTTTCTTGCTTTAATGTAGTTGCCTGCTTATCGAGTTCGTAGATACGGTATCCGTACGCATTTGTTTTTGTCACCTGAGACAAATACAGCAAGCCCAGTAAACAGCTAAGAACAATGAGAATAATAGCATTACTTACAGGACCAATGGTACGTTTCGTCTCTTTATAACTTACTAAGTTTGCTTGTTTGCTTGCAAACCTGCTTCTACTCATCGTGGTACTGCTTGAATATGTCATATAATTTTTGTTTTTGTTTAGTTAATATTTTGTTCTGGACGCTAGACTGGACAATTTCATACCCAGTCTAGCGTATCCTTGCTACGATACTACTTTTACAAGTATCTTGTAGCTTCGGGAATTACTTCGTACCTTGATTGGCATGGGATGTATATCCCCTCTCTTTTGTTTTTATTTATTTTTTCACTGCGACCCGCAGCTTAGCGCTACGAGCACGCGGATTGTGAGCTATTTCAGTTTCGCTGGCGACAACAGGACCTTTGGTAACCATCTGTAAATCGGTATCGTATCTGTCTCCAGCATAATCAGTAAAAAATTGTTTTACGATCCGGTCTTCTAAGCTATGAAAGCTTATCACGCCGAGTCGTCCGCCCGGAGCTAGCAAACCCTTCCAGATCAACAAAGCACGCTGGATTTGGTCCAGTTCTCCGTTGACAGCAATACGTATTGCTTGAAAAGTACGTGTTGCTGGGTGAGACTTGCTATGCCCCGGCCAAGCTTTACTGACGACGGTTGCAAGCTCGGTTGTGCTCTTCAGCGGACGGTTTTCTACGATCAGCTTCGCTATTCGCTTAGCTTTAGGCTCTTCGCCGTACGCACGTATAATCTTCTCGAGTTCGGTTTGGTCATAGTTATTCACTATTTCGTCTGCCGTAAGCTCTTGTCGATTATCCATTCGCATATCGAGTGGACCGTTTTGCTGCAGAGAAAATCCCCTGCTTGCATTGTTAATGTGTGGTGACGACATACCCAAATCTGCCAAAATAATGTTGTAGCGTCTTCCCTGCCGTAACAGTTTCTCGCTCGCTGACAGAAAATCACTATGTATAATTTCTGCCCCGTCGTCGTATTCACTTTTTAAAGTGTCCACGGCATTCTGATCGCGATCGACAAGAGTTATCTTTGCCCGATCTACTTGCAAGGTACGTCCAATTACTTCGCGCGCATGCCCTCCGTACCCTGCCGTTAGATCCAGATATGATTCTTTTTCTTGCGGATTTAGTAAGGTTAGGACTTCGTTTAAAAGCACTGGAATATGAGTATTACTACCCCTTTCGGAGTTATTTGTATTTTGGTTTTTTTGGTGCATTTCTTGCTCTTTTTGTTTTTGTTTTGGATTTTTGATCCTTTTGCAAGGTCACCTAACCAGCAGTCAATGTTTTATTTTTGTTGGAGTTTTTATTTTTGCGAACGTGTAACAGGTCGTATGTGTAGAAGGTTCTTTTGGAGTTTTTAAAAAACTCATAACTTCTTACTTCCTGTTACAAAAGTTGAGAGACTTATGTGTGAGGTGGAGTTTTTTGGAGGTGTTATTCCTTTAATGTACAAGGGTTTTTAGAGTGGTGCCCCGCGCATTCCCACTTATTGACTGCCGATTAGCTAACCTCGGAAAA
>JBBSJF010000031.1:0-11503 GCA_038257495.1 Saccharimonadales bacterium (SeqCode)
AGAAAACCTACATATTATTTTCAGAATTCTCTGGACTTCATAACATTTATAAATACGCTTAAACAATTGGGTTTTAGTAAAAATTTTGAAGACAATTTCTTATTTTGGGACGGTGGTGGTATCGATAGGAGCCATTTTGAGACTATACAAAAGGTTAATACAGAACAACAGCCAGTAACATTTTTAAATACTTTCGATAAATGTTATCAAATCGATGATCCACTTAATCCATACGGTAGTTTAGGTGCGTATTTAGCCACAGCCAGAGATGCATGGATGAGACATCACGATGCAAACAGAACAGAGTACTTTATTGTATATAAAGACGATATCCCAGTAGCCGTTTCTTCACTGACAAACAGCGAAGGGATTGGGTATATATCAAACGTAGGTTCATTTAGAGACATTAGGCTGACCCACACTCACTTTTTGCCACTAATCTGTTAATTGTTAAGGTGCGTTCGCGAAGCCTACGTTAGTAGGCTGAGCAAAGGAGCTTGAAGCTGTATCTGTAGCTGCTCCCAGGCTATCCTGAACCAGCTGAGTTTTTTCTTGGGGTGGATTTTAGCCTGTTGGTTTGGTTTTGTGCCATAGTGCCACAGTAGCCACCAACCCAAGAAAACAAACAATAGTAGACTCCGAATTACTTCTGGTTTTCTGACTCGCTGCCATTCCAGACGTTGCAGCCACTTCATGTCTTTGAAGGCTTCCTCGATCTCGAAACGTTCCTGGTAACGGTTGAGTACTTGGCGTCTGGTTATCTCCTCTGGCAGATTGGTGAGTAGGAACCACGGCTCAGGATCCTTCATGCCTGGTCTTATCTCCGAACGGATAAGACGCAGCCGATGGCTGCGGTAGGTTATTTCTGTTTCCAGAAAACTCAGTTCAGCAATTGGTATTTTGTACCAGCTCGGATCCCAAGGCAATTGGATACGTTTGTCGCTCTTGGTGCGGGCAATAAAGTAGATTCCGTGCTCGTCGAACAACGTAAACAACTTGTCGCTGGCAAACCAGCGGTCCATGACCAGCACAAGCTTTAGATTGGGCGCAACCGTTGCCAGCTCGACAAACAGTACTTCAAGGGCGCTCAGGAGCGGTACGATGAGTCCGGCCTCACTGACATTGACCTGACACCAGATGGGGATGGCTCGTCCCCGACGAACAGATACGGCTAGGATTGCGATGCAAAACGGCCCGAACTGTGAGTGATCAAGAGAACAGTACCAATATCCTGTTCGGCGAGATAAGCCCTCGCTCACGAGTAGCTGCTGTGTCCGTTCAGCAAGTCCGCTGTCGGTTACCAGCCGGCGGATTCGGTTCTCGCCCGTCCAACGGTTGAGTCCTAGGTTACGGCCAGCTGCATTCAGGGAGTTAAACTCCTTAAGCGCAAACTGGCTTACACCAAGACGGAAACGTTGAGCCTTGGCTTTTGGTATATATGTTTGCTGCATTTTCTGGACAGCACTACGCAACTTTTGTAATGTAGACATTGAAAGCGACCTTTCTGTGTTTGTTTTAACACTTCTACAGTAGGTCGCTTTTACTTATTTGGCAAAAAGTGAGTGTGGGTCAGGATTCATTAGGTATAGATTGAGCTTATGCTATAATGCGAAAGAATATAGACATAAAATCGGAGAACCAATGATCGAAAAAATAACAGCCCTCTTGGCTGCATCCCTTATCACAAGCAGTTTCTCACTAGCAGTTTTTAATCCTCTACTAGTGCGCGCGCATGAGTCTGATACCACACACACTGAACCGGCGCTGGTACAACCAGATGAATCCACACTTAAAGATCGAGTAGAGAAACATAAGCTAGAACTTAGGACTAAGCTTGATAAAGCTCAGGAAACTCGGCTTAAGGGCAGATGTAAGGCAGCCCAGGCAAATATTGCTAAAGCAAAAGTGCGTTCAGAAGAGGTAAAAAATAGGCGTCTAGCTCACTACGCGAAGCTTCAGGAGCGAGTAGACGGCTTGGTCACAAAACTCAGTGCCGCAGGATTTAAGGTAGATGATATCACATCCGGGCGAGAGCAGGTCGCAGTTAAAGTAGAGGCGCTAAAAACATCATTTACGACCTACCAGCAAGCTCTAGATGATGCAGCGGCAATAGATTGCGTAAGCGACCCTACAGGCTTTAAGGCTACTTTAGATGCAGCCCGTAAATTACACGGTGATTTAGGGAAAAGCTACGCAGACCTAAGAAAAACAATTGCTGACGTGCTGTTACCTGCAATTAATGCATCAAAAGTACAAATAAATAAATCTACTAATAAGCAGGAGAAGAACTAATGCAGCCAGATGTCATTAAACCGTCGGTACCGGGTAGCAGCGACAATAACGGCACCCCTCCTCCGCAGAACATAGATGGTATCAACCCCCCTCCGCAGGAGAACATAGAAGATACGAACGAAGGTCAAGCCACTGACACTACATTTACATATCCTCCCGAAGAGACTGATGAAATAGAACAACAATCTACTGTAGAAGATCTAACTGACGAAGTGGAAGACGCCCAAGCCTACCAAGCAGATAAACCAGATACTGTATTGTCTGATATTATTGAGCCCCCAACCCCCGCACAGGAGTTTCCCGAAGACATTGCTCCATCAGCCCCATTAGTGAGCGAACAACCAGCTGAAGCGGTAGTTCCTGCGCCCCCAGTTGTAGACGAGCAGAAGACGGATGATAGTGGCGAAGATCCTACGTTGCCAGTAGACCAAGAAAGAGATGCTAGTAATGTAGCATCGGCAGATAGTAGTCATGCCGGAAATGCAGCTATAGCAGCTACGGCTGCCGCGGTAGCGAGCAGGCCTAAGCACAAGGTTAATATAATTCCTATAGTTGTTGCCGTGGTAGTGGCTATCGCACTCGCAGGACTTACGGTCTTTGCCTATCAAAAAAGTAAAACTGTTAAGAGCACGAATACTAACCAGGCTCCAGCAGCGCCTACCGTACAATCAACAGATACTGATGCTGCTTCGCAAGCAGCTAATGACGCTTTGAAGAATGATGATACCGCTGATACGGCGGCAGAAGAGTTAAATGACGCAGCGTTAGGCTTATAAGCCCTTTAAGATTCGAATTCTGTTCTTATGTTTTATGAGAAACCAAGAAGGGGCTTTTAGATTGGTCGGGTAATTCTATATTGTTCTTGCGGAATGCCTCGATGAGCTTCCTATATAGTTCTCCTTTGACCACCCATTGCTGCCCGGCGCTTGTTTCACCAAAAATCTTTATGATGATGCCATTGTTAGCGAAACCGTTAACTCTCGCAAAATAAGGTGGCTTAATGACGTGGCGTTTATATGCAGGATCACTAGCTAATTCTTTACCTACATGATTAATAAAATGTTCAAGCAGGGCAATATCAGTAGAAAAACCAACCACGATATCTTCGTTAAGGTTTGCGACGTCGATAGTTTTATTGGTGGTTACCACGATACTACCATTGGGTACATGATGTATATTTCCATTTAGGTCTCTCAAGATAGTTGTTCTTATGGTAACGGCCTGTACTGTTCCGTCCACATCACCAATTTGTATAATGTCCCCTACGCGGTACTGGTTTTCAACAATAATGAACATACCGCTTAGAAAATCATTTATGACATTTTTAGCCCCAAAACCAACCGCTACGGTTACAAGCCCCGCACTTGCAAAAAGCGCAGTAGTGTAGCTAGGGTTGATCTCGCCCAGTATCAATATCAAAGCCGTAAAGTACACACCGACGCGTAAAACGGCTCCAGAGAGGCTGTCTAGAGTCCTCAGGCGCTTAATCCGGTCACTCTTATGTGGATACAGGTCGTCGCGTACGGTCAACTGCAGTAGACGGCTAAAAAGTTTTGTACCAAAGTGCCTTACGAGATAAGCACCGCAGAAAATAATTGCTATTTGTATGCCATGATTTGCTATCCATCTTAGGGTTGAGTCCGCAATCATGTCTAGGAGCAAGGGAAGGTCTTTATTGATCCATTTTTGAAGCATTTCCTAACAGTATAGGTTCTACAGATGATTTTATAAAGCTTATGTTAGTTGTTGCTTATTTTGCTTCGGACCCATTCGTCCAAGCTTTCGCCACCACCACCAGAGATACACACGACTAGGTCGCCGGCATTTCGGTGGGCTTGAATTGCTTCCCACAATTGGTCGTCGAGGTCTGAAGCTGTAGCGATCTGTTGATTTGATATTTCTTGGATAAGATCGTTTGGACTAAGTATTATTTGGGCAGGATCTTCACGGGCAAGATAGCTGGGAACCCAATATAGCTGCTTAACTCCTTCAAAGAGATCTTTATAATCTTTTCGCACAAAGTGCTGTCGCCTATTGGTAAGTGGTTCGTACACTACTACGACCTTTTTCGATAGCTCGCTTGCCGTTCCCAGACATCCTCTGATCTTTTCGATTGTATGAGCATAGTCAGTATAAATGTTCTCTCCTAGTTTTTCGAAGCGGCGGCTGAGTCCAGGAAAAGTTTCTACCAGGCTCATAAGCTCTGCTATGGGTTTAGAAGTAAGCGTATGCACGCATTTTACGACTTGCCATGCGTTTCTGCGGTTAACTGCACCTGTTAAGTGTAAAGTGTTTATGTTGTCATCTTCATCAGCTAAAATTTCGTATGAATTATCTGTATCGATACCACATACGTCGACATCTGATTGCCATACGATTTTAGAAGTACTTTGTGTCAAAAATTGTTTAAATGCTATTTGGTAGTCTTGCAGCGAAGGAAAGATCTCCTGATGATCATAATCTATCCCCGTAATAATGCTTATATAGGGTTTAAACGCTAGAAAGTTGCGATCAAATTCGTCTGCTTCGTATATAAAATACTCACTAGCAGGACTATAGCTACCCATGTTGCCAGACCCTATTTTTGCTCCTACGGACCAGCTAACAGGTATCTCGGTTTGTTGCATCAGCCAAATGAGCATCGCGGTGGTAGTAGTCTTGCCGTGAGTACCTGCGATAGCGAGTAATTTGAGCTTTTTATCTAAGATGATTTTATTGAGCAACTCGTCTCTTTTACTAAAATGTATATCGTTTTCCTTACAGAAACGGACCTCTTCTGGCTCTACTTGTTCTAAGAATACGGCTGAGCTAAAGACTACCCAATCTATCGGATTCCTTGCATGAACGGCGGCTATTACCTCATAGGATTGCCCGATGTGAATGTCAGATATGCCATTTTTTATCAAATATGCAAGATAGTCAGATGCTCTTTTGTCTGATCCCGATACGCTATAACCTGCTTGCTGTGCGATCTGTGCCAATGGGCCTATGGCGGTTCCGCCAATTCCAGAGAAGTAAATATGCATGCTTATATGGTACACTGGAGCAGTACATAAAATACAAAAATGTTTAAAACTATAATCACCAAATTGCTCTATAACAGGCACCCGTGGCGCAAAGTAAACTTTGACGAACTGGGTGAGTTATATGCAAGTATGCTGCTACGTAGCCTCGCGCTTAGCTTAGTGGCTCTATTTGTACCACTTTACTTGCTTAGAAGCGGCTACTCGTTCCAGGCTATCATTGTCTTCTATGCTTGTTTTTTTACTGCTCGTATCTTGGGAGATTACCTAGCAGGGTATTTTGTTGCCCGCTTCGGTCCTAAGCATGCGTTCATCATATCCTATGCTCTGCAGATTGTATCTTTGGGGATGCTTATTACGTTAAAGCAAGTAGCATGGCCCCTCGTACTCATAGGTATATTGTGGGGTATTACTAACAGCTTCTTCTTTGTCGCGTACCATGTCGACTTCTCTAAGGTTAAACATACTGAGCATGGGGGAAAAGAATTAAGTTGGATGCATGTCATGGAAAGACTGGGTGGTGTTATAGGACCAGTACTGGGGGGACTTATAGCAACTTATATTGGTGCTCAGTATACGTTTTTTATAGCGGCTTTATTATTTGTTGTTGGACTTATACCGTTGTTCCTCTCAGGCGAGCCAGTTAAAACGCATCAAAAACTGGATTTTACTGGGCTTGACTACCACCGCATTAAAAGAGACCTGTTCTCTTATGCGGCTTTATCAATGGAAAACAATATATGCATCAATGTGTGGCCCTTCTTTGCCGCCCTTTTTATCTTAAAAGGAAATGTATATACGGAGATAGGCGTATTGGCATCTGCTGCATCGATTATTTCATTATTAACCGCCCATACGATCGGATCATTTATTGATCGGAAAAAGGGCAGGCAGTTGCTGCGCATATCTGCGGTAGTTAATGCGTTCGTTAATGTATCGAGACCATTCGTCTCATCATTTTATGGTGCTTTTGCGGTTAATATGGCTAACGAAACAGTGACCGTAGGCTATAGAATGCCCTATATTAAAGGTATGTACGATGCGGCAGATGACTTACCAGGGCACCGGATCGTGTATATAGTCAGCATGGAGATGTTTGGCGATCTAACTAAAGCTTTCTTGTATTGGATGTTATTTATACTTAGTTTGGTATTATCTCAGTACGTAACGCTGTCGCTGGCATTTTTTGTAGCTGCAGCCGCGTCTATAATGATAATGAGCGAACGGTTTAAAAGTTTATGAAAAATATATATAAAAATCATGTAAAGAAGTTAGTTCGTAGCTTTCCGCTTATATTATTACTGGTAGCGGTTATAGCAAGCGGTGCAGGGGCGTCATTTGCTCTGCGAGCTAATTACTTGGGAGCGGAACCCTATGTTAGGGCTGTGTTTGAAGCAGATCGTTCAGGTGGTGATACTGAAAAAGCTTTACGCGATCTCCGCGTGTACACCTATAGCCACATGAATGTAGACTTAGTAAAACTTACTGGAGCAAAGCCTCCCATACAACTCAAGAGCAAGTACGAACAATTAGTAGCGGCAGAAAAAAATCGCGTTCTCGTGACCAATGAAATATCTCTGAAGCAAGGCGAGGCAGAGTGCGGCAACAAGTTTCAGAATCCTAACCAACGAGAACGCACCCAATGTGTCCAGGAGTACCAGCTTGAAAACGGTACTAAAGAAATATACATATCGGATAGTCTCTACAAGTTCGACTTCGTGAGTCCTCGTTGGTCACCAGATCTAGCTGGTTTATTGTGCCTTATATTTGTCCTTTCTATCATCATGCTACTCGCGCGGATTGTACTCGGCTTCTTAATACCTCGTAGATAGAAAAATACTCCTCTTTACGCAAGGAGTATTTTTCTATAAAACCTTATTTTATTAGAGCTAAGGCCTTCTAGGAGTAGTAGGGGCTGGAGTGGGGGCTGGGGTTGTAGGCGTGGTGGTGCCACTTCCAGTACCGGTACCTGTTGGGGGAGTTTCAGGAGGAGTTGCTGGAGCTGGTGTAGCCGTTCCAGCGCCTTGCTGTTGATTGGCGGCATCAGGATTCTTCTTATAGTCAATGATAGCCTTTACGACCTGGCCATCATCTTTCAAGTTTTCCCAAAAAATGACTTGCTCGCGGTTAATTGCCATTGAATCTTCAGGACCGTGTAGTTCATTACCCAGTTTAGCAAGGCTAATATCTTGTTTTGGCTCTTGGCTTCCTGGTTGCACTTGCTGCTGTACTCGCAAGTAGTAAATGTCATCTAGCTTTATGTAGCGACCATTAAATTCCTTAATTTTGCCAAAATAGACTTGTCCACCATTAAGGAAGACGGCTTGGTACTTGTCTTGTTTGACTAGTTTGCTTTCTGAGCCACCGCCAAGAGAGTCACCCCTACCGCCTAAGCTAAATGCTACTGCCAAGGTAACAATAAGTGCTGTAGCGGCAAAAAGAAGGGCCACGAAGCCGATCCTTAGTGCTTTAGGGCTATATTTTAGTTTGCTATTGTGTGCCGTACCGGGAACTTGTGCGCTACCTATAGGAGCAGCTGCTATTGGTTGCTGAGGGCGTACCCCGCGATTTCCGCTGTGATCCATGAATCTCCACCTTTTACATTTGTTAGTTACGCTCATCAGTGTATCGTATACACGCTTACGCTTGCAAGGATTTTCCCTAGATAAAAGTCGAAAACTGGGCATAAAGTGTAGTAACTTTTTGTTTATAGTGTTGACAAAGGAAAACAGAACAGGGTATGTTAGGGGTACTATCAGTTAAGAAGAGGAGCGTTTGTAGCATGGCTTACAAGCACACAAATTCTAAGGGTGTAACATATTACTTGAACTCTAAGCTAGTCACCTTGCGTGGCGGAAAAGAGCAGAGAATCTTTTATTTTAGTAAGGACGAACGTCCAGAAGCGAGCGATCTGCCAGCAGATATGACAGTGAACGAGAATCCACGCAATGGTTTCTTGACTGTTAAGCGCAACAAGAAAGACTAGTTAGCTAGTTTAATGTAACTGAAAACCGACCGTAATGGTCGGTTTTCAGTTTTTGCATTATTAACGGGTTCTAGATTTTCTTGATTGGTCCTGCGGTTTTGTCTCCGATAAGTCGCTTGTACATAAGTTCGGCACTGATAAGTGTAACCGGCAATCCTATCCCTGGGTTAGTTCCCGCACCTACAAAGTAGAGGTTCTTAACTTTTTTACTAATATTATTGGGTCGGAAGACGGCTGTTTGCTTAAGGGTATGCGCGAGACCAAGCGCAGAACCACCCAAGCTGTTGTAGCGCTGCTTAAAATCTTTTACACAAAAGAGCTTTCTATAAACTATTTTCTTTTTAAGGTTCTTTAGATCCATATGGCGCTCCATGGTTTCTAATACACTGTCTGCGAACGTTTCTAACTGCTGCTCGGTATATTCTATACCAGCCGCGATAGGAACCAACACAAAGAGATTCTCATGACCCCTAGGCGCTACCGTAGGATCGGTTTTACTCGGTGCGCAAATATACATCGAAGGGTCACTCGGCCAGCCAGCCTGCGGGCGCGGAGTTTTAAAGATCTCGTCGAAATTCTGTTTCCAGTCTCGGCTAAATAGCAGGTTATGATGCGTTAAACCACTAACTTGACCCTTAATTCCTATATACATCAGTAAGGCACTTGGCGCCAAGGTGCGCTTATCCCAGTATTTGGTGGTTTTTGTTCTGTATTTAGGTTCTAGTAAGGCTTGTTCGGTATGATGTATATCCGCGCCGCTCACGATAATATCAGCATGTGTTTCTTTACCACCACATACCACACCAACGCTTTTGCCGTTTTCTACCACAATCTTGTCTACAGGGCTGTTTAGAATAAACTCCACGCCGAAGGATTTCGCCACGCGCT
The DNA here is from genome assembly GCA_038257495.1 of Saccharimonadales bacterium (SeqCode). Classification (GTDB taxonomy): domain Bacteria; phylum Patescibacteriota; class Saccharimonadia; order Saccharimonadales; family JBBSJF01; genus JBBSJF01. The sequence continues at coordinate 9,190 of JBBSJF010000031.1, forward strand.
CCAATGCCTTGGTGAGCTCGTACATACCTCCTCGGGGGTAAAATACACCCATATTGAAGTCGATGTGGCTCATAATACTGTACAAAGCAGGGGTATTAAAGGGGCTCGAGCCTAAAAATACCAACGGATACTGCATAATCTTCTGAATTTGTTCGGTTTTGAAGTAACTGCGCACATACGTATCCATGTTTTTGAGTACCTGTAGTTTGCGGCCTTCGGTTACCATCTCTTTGGCAAGGAAGTCTCCGAGGTTATTGTAATTTTTATACATAAACCGGTCTTTTGCGATAGCATATTGGGCTTCAGCGGTTTGAAGGTATTTCTTAAGGGAGTCAGCGGCGCCTTTTTCGATTTTTTCGATGGTAGGAAGGTCTTTTTTAAGGTCGGAATAGATGTCTACCTGCTGCCCGAGGTCCTTATAAAATATCCGGTAGCTGGGCTTGAGGCGCACAAGGTCTACGTGTTTGTGGATATCTTCACCAAGGAGGTTAAAGAAATGTTCGAAAACGTCGGGCATGAGGTACCAACTCGGTCCCATATCAAACTTAAAACAGGCATTGGCGTCATCTGCCGCGTTGCTGCTGCGATGCTCGCTCGCTGTACTGGCTTGTACAGCTCCGCTGTGCTTCTTCGCAGCGCCTTGCATATGATCGCCACTGCCTGCTTTAAGCGATTCTACCCAGTTGCCGTTTTTGTCTTGAGAAACTATTAACAGGCTGGCACGACCGCCAACTTGCTCGTTTTTTTCTATGACGGTTACTTTGTAGCCTGCCTTACCGAGTAAGCAGGCGGCGCCTAGCCCTCCGAAGCCACTCCCGATTACAATCGCCGTTTTTACATTACGCATTATAGACAGTATGACGGATAAGGAGGTACCATACCAGTGTGCAGCGCTACTATTACCTCATTTTTCTTTCTTTTTCATTATCTGGTTTAGTTTTTGCAGACTGGAAATGGAAGCTCGCTTTTTTCCCTCGTTACCGGAGGACGCTACTAGTGTTGGCATGTTCCGTAGGATTTTTTCTTTTGTGGGATATCACAGGCATTTATCTAGATGTATTTCATACCAATCAAGCTTGGGTCAGCGGACTGCATGTATTCACTCCCGACTTGCCCATAGAAGAGTTTATATTCTTAACTTTCTTAAGCTATTTTAGTTTGTTGGCATGGAGGCGCATAAAATGATGCGTTATTTCCTGCTTGGTGTGCCGTTTATAGTGTGTACGCTAGTTTTGGATCTTTTTATACTAAAAACAAAAGTAATTTACCAACTTAAAACATACAAAATAATGGCCTTGATGCTGCTCCTAACCGCCATTTTCGACCAATTCCTCACTGGTCTGCCAATAGTTACGTATACCTCTGCTCATATAGCTGGTTTATACATTGGGTATGTACCTCTGGAAGATTTTCTTTATACTGTGGTAGTAGTTGTACTAATCGGATCATTACATGAACACTTCTTCAAAAAGCATTAGCCTAAAAGAGCTATTCAAAGTTTCCAGACCACTGTGGTGGGTTACGACCATGATGCCGTTTGTGGCGGGGTATTATTTTGTCGGAAACCGCGCCGATCTTTTGTTGATTGTCGGTGCACTATACTTTGCGGTGGTCTATAACCTGGCACTGTACGGTATAAACGACATCTTCGATTACGAGTCTGATATGCTTAACCCTCGTAAAAACGGCATCCATGGTGCTATTATGCCAAAAAGTTTGCATAGGAGCCTGTGGGCGTGGATCAAATGGACATCTTTGCCATTTATCATCGTGTTTCTTTTGTTGGGAAGCTTTGCAAGCTCTGAGTGGCTGGCTCTGATGCTCTTTATGCTGGTAGCCTACAGTATCGCGGGTCTGCGCTTTAAGGAACGACCGTTTCTAGATTCGATAACCTCGAGTTTCCACTATACCTCCCCCTTTATATTTGGATGTTTGTTGGCTAGGGCAGATACCTACTATTTACCTGCGTTTGGCATCTTCTTTTTATGGGCAGCCTCTAACCACGCCTTTGGAGCCGTGCAAGATATCACTCCCGACACGAAGGCAAAGATCAAATCGATCGCGACGTATCTCGGCGCTGGTAAAACGGTGCTACTGTGCACGATACTATATTCGTTCAGCGCAGTCTTGGTGCCGATCGTTTACGGCGTCCAGTTTCTGCCGCTAGGCTTGCTTATGTTGCCTTACATTTACTTTGTAGCCAGGACATATCCTTACTGCAAAGACGATACGCACCCTATCTTCCGTGCGAGCTGGGAAAAGTTTATATATTGTAATTATGTCGTCGGCTTTATCTTGACGATAACGCTTATAC
>JBBSJF010000032.1:0-11367 GCA_038257495.1 Saccharimonadales bacterium (SeqCode)
AAGGGTACTAGACAAAGCCTTAGAACGGGATTTGTATATCGGTTTGAACGGCATAATGACATTTACGAAAGACCAAGATCAGCTACAAGCTGCTAAAATGGTGCCGTTGCAAAAATTACTTCTTGAAACTGACAGTCCATACTTGACTCCTAAGCCGTTACGTGGTAAAGTTAATAAGCCTAAGTATGTTGTGAAGGTTGCTGAGTTCTTGAGTGAGCTCCGCGGAGAAACTCTCGATACGTTATCGACCACGACCACTGCTAATGCTAAACAACTATTTTGCTTATGAGTAACCCACTACAATACAATTTATACGCTAGAAAAAGCGACGAGAAATATCTAGGTGTTCCACCTGAGGTAAAGGCTTTGGGCGAGAAACGCATCGGGATCGCAGACTACGTAACCAAAATTCTTGTCGACCAAGTTGGACAATCCCCCGTTCTAGAGAATAACGTTGTATCAGGGCGAGGATCTAACATTGTGAAAGCACCGCTTGATGCTGTGGTTGAAAAAAATATTGAGTCTAAAACGGCAGACAAGCCAGAAGTCGATACTGACCCGAAGCACGACATTTCTGAGCAGTCCGACGATCCAGCAGTGACCGCAGCTCGTCAATCAGTAGAAGAGGCTCATTTGAGGTTAGCAGCATGATAACAAGAGCATTAAAAGGTCTATTAAGATCTACTGGTATACAATCTCCGATTGATCCTAAAGCCGAGTTATATCGTAATATGATACGCCGCGAAGCACGGATGGGTGGAGATTTGTTTGGTCCACCTCCAGCTGGTGTGCGCAGGGAATTCTTTTGCTTAGACGAGCATACAATTGTCTGGCATGAAGAATGGCATGATACAGCCGGTCGGCTACAAGTTAAGTCTGTGCGCTACGACGTACGCCCCTCGGGAGTGCTAAAAACCAATAATAACGGGCAATACCTAGCCGTTAGCAGAGACGAAGTACGCCGGCTTGCTAAAGCTATGCAGATTTATTCCAAGAATCTTCGTATAGAACTGTACCCTTTTGCGACAGTTTAAGTCCAGTATAATCTAGTCTACATGCATTCAATTTATCTTGATCACGCGGCGGCTACGCCTTTAGATCCAGCGGTAGTAGCGGCTATGGCGCCCTATTGGTCTGAGCAATTTTATAACCCATCGGCATTGTATAGTAGTGCGGTAACGGTGCGTAAAAGCGTACAAGAAGCCCGCAAGCAGATTGCCGGATTACTGGGCGTACAGCCCGGTGAAATTATCTTTACGGCTGGTGGTAGTGAAGCTAATAACCTTGCCATTTTCGGCGTAGCTAAGATTACTAACGGTTCGATAGTGACGACCATGTTTGAGCACGATTCCGTGTGGGAACCAATGAATAATCTTGTCAAGACAGGCACGGACGTTACCTTTGTTAAGCCTGAAAAAAGTGGTGTGGTTAAAGCTGGTGCCGTTCTTGAAGCAATAAACGACACTACGACGCTGGTAAGCATTATGTATGTAAACAACGAAATTGGGACTATCCAGCCAATAAAGGAAATTGGACAGGGTATACACAAAATCAGGCAAGAACGGACTGCGCGCGGAGTACAAACTCCGCTATATTTTCATACCGATGGTTGTCAAGCGACAAATTATCTATCTATGGAGCCTCATAGACTCGGTGTGGATCTTATGACAATAAATGCTAGTAAAATTTATGGTCCCAAGCAAGTAGGCTTACTGTATGTAAGAGCGGGTTTAGCATTGTCGCCGTTGATATATGGAGGTGGGCAAGAGCGTGCGTTAAGGAGTGGAACAGAGAATGTGGCGGGTATTATAGGATTTGCTAAAGCACTCGAACTAGTCGGCATTCATAAAAAAGATGAAACACGGAGGCTCACTCGTATTCAAGAATACTCTGCGCATAAGCTATTATCTGTATTGCCGGATATTCAGATATTTGGTTTATCTGTTGCACGATCCCCTAATTATTTTATGATTATCGTACCCGGCGCAGATAATGAACGACTGTTATATCAACTCGATGAAATGGGAATATCCGTGGCAATAGGTTCGGCATGTAGCGCGGCTAAAGGTCAAAAGAACCGGACGCTAGAAACAGTAGGCATGAAAGACGAGCATATGTCGAGTAGTTTGAGGATCACTATGGGAAGACAAACTCGCCAAGAAGACATGGACGTTCTAGTAAACTGCTTAAAAGCACTTGTGCTTAAGAGGTAGTGTACGCTACACTACCTCTTAAGATGCAGTCCATCTGGATAAAAATTAAACAAAATATTTCTACACCAAAAATTCTCGCCTTTAGCGCGCTGGTTATACTTGTTTTTTTAAGTGTATTACATCCTATTGGCGCCCAAACCGTTACCCAGGGCTATAAAAGCGATACGCCACTTCAGCGAGGTATGGTAGTAGTAGTTAAACAAGATGACCCTACAAAGATAGAACCTGCAAAACTGTCTACGATTGAAAAGATTATAGGTGTTGTGGTCGCGGCAAACGACGCACCAGTAACCATTAGTAGTGCAGAGCAAAATAATTTCGTAGCTACGATTGGTAGATATGACGTATTAGTCAGTGATCAGGCGGGAGCAGTGAAATCAGGTGATTATCTTACGGTATCTGCCCTAGAAGGCATTGCTACGAAAGCCGGTACGAATGACCAAGTAGTAATTGGGAAAGCTCTTGGGGATTTTGATGGAAAAAACTCATTTGGATCAACAGACCTAAAAGACTCTGATGGTTTTTCCAAAAAAGTGCAGATCGGGAGAATACCTATGGATATAGCCATAGGCCCTAACCCACAACGCAAAGCTACTCAGGCAAATGTACCGGAGATATTAAAACGAGTAAGTGAAACGGTAGCTGGGAAACCAGTAAACCCGGTACGTATATACATTGGTATGACCATCTTTTTTGTGTCTGCAATCATTGCTGGTAGTATGCTGTTTGCGGGTATACGCAGTACTACTATTTCTATTGGGCGTAACCCCCTGAGCAAAAAATCTATATTAAAGGGCTTGGTACAGATAATACTCATGAGCTTAATAGTTTTCATTGTGGGCATTTTTGGAGTATATTTACTAATAAGGTTATAAGGGTGGGGCATTATATTCGTGAGTGAGTGGGCATTAATAGCAAATATCGCCTTCCTGTTCTGTGCAACGGGTGCTTTCGTATGGGTTGCCTTACGGCTTGGTTCACATAAAAAAGCTAAACCAGGTGATGATATTACGGATATAGGCGACGCGGCTGAAAAAGACGTAGAACATATCTTTAATAAAGATTTTCGCGAAGAACTTCGTAACAGGGGTAGGCTGCATTTCGAAAAAATAATTGGTGAAAATGCAATGTTTTTGCAACAAGATTTAAGGCTGACCACTTCGCAATTAAATGAATATATGAAGTCCGAGATTACTCGGAGCCTTAAAGAAGAATTTGCCAAATATGAGGAGTCAATTACGGATGCCAAGCATCTTGCGATTGATTCTATCAATAAGACCCAAGAAGCCATCGAAGAACAACGCAAACTACTAGGGGAGCAAATAACGAAGCAGATGGATATCGAGCGCCAGCATCTGGTTAAGCGTTTCGAGCAAAACATGGCAGATATTGTCAACCATTACGTACTGCAAGCAATAGGCAACCAGATCGATCTAAACGACCAGCTCGAATATATATTGAGTGATTTAGAAGAGAATAAAGAAGCTATCATAGCAGATATAAATTCGGGGAGTTAAGCATGGCAGATGTATCTCTACCATTACAAGTTACCAGCCAGTCAGATCTTGGACGTATGTACAGAGAGCTTTTGGCTATAGATGAATATATGAAACAATCTGCACTTCGTACGCCAGGTACTTTGCCGTCTGCCTTGCCACGTATATCAAAAGCCTTACAGGTACTAAGTACATCGTCTGAAATGAACTTACTCGACTCTGACAATCGACAAAAACTTATAGACTATATAAGTGCAATATACCATCGACCTATAACTATCCATATGAGTTTTGCTGCAGAACCATCGCCGGCATTTATACAAAAGCTGATTTCTTGGCTTCGCAGCTCGATCCACCCACAAATATTGTTGCAGGTAGGCTTACAGCCAGATATTGCAGCTGGCTGTACGGTGAGAACAACTAACCAATATTTTGACTTAAGCCTTAGGAAAGATCTTGCAAGGCATCGTGAAGAGCTCGTAGGTCTTATTCGTGGTGCGCTCACCGAGACAGAGGTATCTGCCCAAACTCAAGGCGTGGTTGATAAGGTGACGACGTGAGTACTAACGGTAGACATTTCAAAAGCCTTGTTGATAATGGACATCCCGTAGGAGAGGTAATAGCCGTCGAGCAGTTTTTGGTAAAAGTTACGGGTCTACAGCCCTGTAACCCTCGTTCTTTGGTCATGTTTGAAGACGGTACAAAAGGGTTCGTGCACCAAATTTACGAAAGCTACGTGGTTATTTTGCATTTAGGCAATCAGCCGCTACATGTGGGGGCTGTGGCGGTTGTTCAGCATGATGAGCTTGTATGCAAGGTAGGTAAGGATTTTATAGGTCGTGTTATTAATGTTATGGGGGAGCCTATTGATGGCAAAGGTCCTATAGCGGCAGACTCGGTATGGCCAGTATTTAATACTGCACCGCCTCTGTATGCACGTAAGTTGCTTGATACTCAATTCGAAACCGGCGTTACGGCACTGGATTCTCTTTTTCCTCTAGTGAGAGGACAGCGTATAGCCATACTTGGAGACAGCAAATCTGGCAAAAGTACTATGGTTACACAGATGATTATTAACCAAAAAAATACTGATCAAATAGCGGTGATAGTGCTTATTGCAAAGCGTCGGGCTGACGTAGACCAGATGCTTGCACGACTAAGAGAAAACGGCGGACTTGATAAGGCAATAGTTATTGTATCTACCATGTTTGAGTCTCTTATTATGAGTTATCTGGCACCATATGTGGGAGCAGCAATGGCAGAATATACATGGCAGCAATTAGCGCAAGATACAATCATAATTTATGATGATCTCACGAGTCACGCGCATGCCTACAGAGAAGTAGCTCTCTTGTCTGGAGTTAGCCCTGGTCGAGATTCGTATCCGGGTGATATGTTCTACGCCCACTCGAGCTTGCTTGAGCGAGCGGGGAGGTTAGATAGTAATTCGGCACATCTAACAAGTATCCCTATTGTGCTTGCTGCGGGAGGTGATATCACTGCTTATTTACCTACTAACGTGATGTCTATTACCGATGGACAATGGATCCTCGATATGGACATCTTTCGCAATGGTCTTAGACCGGCACTCAATACTGGTTTAAGTGTTACGCGTGTAGGTGGAGTCGGGCACAATAAAAGACAAAAAAATCTTGCTGCCCAAACCCTTAAAGTTCTTGCGGCTTATCGCGAAGCTGAAGAATTTTCTCATTTTGGAAGTGAACTTGCCGCAGATGCTAAGCGCGCGCTAGAAACGGGAAAACGGATATTCGAACTTTTAAATCAGAGCCCATCGGACACCTATTCACTCGTATCCCAGCAGCTTATGATGGATATCGTGTTGGGCATGGAAGATGGTGTCGTTTTAGATATAGCAACTATGAAACAAAATGTTTCTGAGTATGCACAAAAAATTATAAGTGAAGATTTTTATGATTCTGTGCGTGGTGAGCTAAAGAAAAAAAGTATCGTGGAGTTAAAAAAATGAGTAAACGTCCTGCAGAAATAGAAAAGAACGTTAAAGCCATGGGCACGCTGGTAGAGCTGACTAGTGTTTTTGAAGGTATTGCAAGTATGAAAATTGCCCGAATCAAAAACCAAGTGCTTCAAGCTACTGAATTTTTTAGTGAATTATGGAACATCTATACACAGCTGCGTGTAGATAGCTTGTTTCGATATGGGCGAAGCCAAAACGAGGCTACCATAATACATAAAGAATTATATATAGTCATAACCGCAGAGGGTGGATTTAGTGGAGACATAGATCAGAAACTGATCACACTCATGCTTACGACGTTTGATAAGGAGAAGAATGACATTATTGTTATTGGGCATCACGGAGCTATCCAGCTAGCCCAGCGCGGTGTAAGTTTTAAAAAATATTACAAACTTCCTGAGAAAGATCAAAATATTAACGTGGCTCCAATCGTAAAAGAAGTTCAGAAATACGAGAATACAAGTGTATTTTATCAACAATACGTGTCATTGATGGTTCAAGATGTTCGTCGCATCAGCCTAAGTGCTGCCGTACAAGAACAGGCAAAGGGCGTAGCTGAAGACGACGATATTATAAGCGAAGCGAACTATATATTTGAGCCTAGTACCTATGACGTTTTAGACCACCTAGAGCGATCAATGCTTGCCATAGCCCTTAGTCAGGTGATATTAGATTCTAAATTAGCCCAGTATGCATCTCGGTTTAGGGCTATGTCGGCTTCGCATACCAGAGCAGACGAGTCCTTAGGAGAATATAAACTGGACTATAATAGAGCAAAGCGTGCTATTAAAGATGAACGTCTAAAAGAAATTGTCAACGGCATGCGAAAGGCTGCAAGATGAGTGATGCGGTTTCTTCTATAGGCCATATAGTAGCGATAAAGGACTTGGTGGTCCGAGTACGGTTTGATGAAGACGCACCAAATGTAGGTGAGATCATACTTGCTCAAAATGGACATGATACAGCACTCTTGGTTGACCACCTCATAGAAGGTGGCATAGCGTTTTGTCTAAATGTTCGTACTGACATGCGTTTGCAAAAAGGTATGCCCGTAGTTCGTACGGGCAAGGGAATTGAAATTCCTGTAGGCGACATTACTATCGGTAGAATTTTCGATGCCCTAGGAAAGCCACTAGACGGTCTGCCGGCCGTAGAAGAAAGCGGTCAGCCTATAGAATACAAAAACATCATGAAAGTTGGTTTATCCAAAGCCTCTTTTGAAGTGCAAAAGACAGACATATTAGAAACAGGAATAAAGGTTATCGATTTTTTAACGCCATTCGTTAAGGGTCGTAAAATTGGTATTATTGGTGGAGCTGGAGTAGGTAAAACCGTACTTACGATGGAGCTTATTAATAATATCGCTCAGAGCGGTGGAGGGCTGTCTTTTTTTGCAGGTATTGGTGAGCGTATTCGTGAAGGTCATGAGCTATTTGATACACTCAGAAGCGCTGACTTACTCAAGAATACGTGCATGTTCTTTGGCCAAATGAACGAAAACCCCGTGCAGCGTGCGCTTATAGGTATATCTGCTGTTGCTTCTGCAGAATACTTCCGTGATGAAAAAGGTAAAGACATCTTGTTCTTTGCAGATAACATGTACCGTTATATTCAGGCAAAAAACGAACTGGCTACTATTTTGGATCAGGTACCTAGTGAAGGAGGATATGAGCCTACTATTTTCTCAGATATAAAAACATTACAGGATAGGCTTACGTCTAATGACAGGGGTTCTATTACGTCAGTGCAAACCATCTATGTACCTGCCGACGACCTTTCTGACCCTGCTGTACAGATGATTCAACATGAGCTTGATTCTATACTTGTACTTAGTCGTAAAGTTGCGGAACAGGGTCAACGACCTGCAGTAGATCTTACAAAAACAACATCGTCACTTCTTACTCCTGAGATCGTAGGGGATAGGCACTATGGCTTAAGCGTGCAGGTACAATCTTTGTTGCAGAAGTACGAATCACTTAAAAGTATCATTGCTATTATTGGAGAGAATGAACTAAGCCCAGCCGATAGGGCGGATTACGCAAAAGCCAAGAAGTTAATAACGAATTTCTCCCAAGATATGCATGTAATGGAAAAGATGAATGGTATTCCGGGTCAGAGTTTTACTCGTGATCAAACGTTAGACAGCATTGAAGAAATATTACTTGGATAAAAATGACTAAAAACCTAACAGACAAAACACATAAAAATGAAGACGCTCTGTCAAACAAAATTGACGGTAAGGACACAATACATATTAAAGTATACTCGCCTTTTAAAGTATACTTTGATGACGAAGGTTTTAGTATCTCTGGCGAAAACGATACGGGACCTTTCGATATTTTACCCAAGCATCATAACTTTATGACACTTCTTAATACATGTGAATTATTAATTGTTGCTCCCTCGGGAAATCAAAAAATTAAAATATCACGCGGAGTTATGCATGTCAAAGCTAATATTGTCACAGTATTTCTAGATGTTTAGTCGATAACTACATAATCGAAACTAAAGGAGCTGGCTGTCGGTGCAGCGCTTGCTGTACAGATGCTAAATTCGGTAGCTGATCGGTTGATATAGTACTGTAACGACCCTGCGGCTAGACCTACTGGTGTTATTACGACATGAGGCGTTCCGCTGAATCTATTGCTAAAACGGATCGTCGCAAAACATCCTGCTGAAGGAGAACCTCCTATGTTGACCGTTAAGGTACCTGCTGTATCGGTACCACTGAGCGAGGTTGTACCTCCGCCACCTACTCCAGAACCATCTGTTTTAGAAGGGGTAGGACCGCCAGCGTCTATATGTCTATTGAGCTGCAAATCGCTGTTAAGTGTAAAATTATCAACCGTTAAGCGCCGCGCAGTGATGTCGCCCGCAAAACTTGCGTTGCCGCTTACTGTAACATTCTTTTGGACTGTTAGTTGGCCAGAAATCGAGGTATCACCAGAAATAGCAAGATTGTTGGCTTGTATTTGATCAAAGCTACTCTGCCCGGAAACCGTAATACCCGGTAAGCTAAGCGCTCCCCCTACGCGGATCGTTCCCGCAACTTCGAGGCTGTCCCTTACGAGTACTTTTCCTGAGAATATTGCATTCGATTCAATGCTCAGCGTAGATTTTGGATCCCCAACCTTAGCGTCACTTCCATTGAGTTTACTTAATGTACTTGGGTCGAGCGGAGTAGTGGAAATGGTTGCGGGTGCGGTCTCTTTCTTGCTTTGCTTAAAAGAAACGAAAGCGACTACCCCAGTTATGACAATAATAAAAACAAATAATAAATAATAAACATTTATGTGGGATGTAATATTTTGAATTTTCTTGAGAGGGCTTAGCTTTTTCTTGTTCTTTATACCGCTATTATTGGCATCTGATACGGTTGTATCAGGAGCTTCCAGGAAACTATCCAGGCTCTCGATATTATCTTCAGCTTTTTTATCTTCTTCTTTCACACGAATTCCCACGTTTCTATATAGACTTTAACTCGATTATACAGCATAAGCGTTATGGCAACTAGTTTTATGATTGTTGGCAATTTGATATAGTGCTTATGGTACAGCATTATGAACAAATACCATTATAAAAATAACGCTTTTAAACAGAAAAATCACGTTGCCACTAGTAGGCGTATTGTTTTTGTAATCATTTTACTAATCATTCTAGTAGCGTTGGGTATTGGAATCGAAAGATTATATACTCGTAAAACTGAAAATAAAGTAATAACGAGTGAAGCAAAGAGTTCTATACAAGCTTCAGCGATAAATGTATTTAAGAGTAAATATTTTCAATTTCAAGCAGATACGAGCTGGGTCGAGGTAGCAGGTGAATCAAATGAAAATAAGTACGCTTATAGAAGCATGAGGGGTCCGCTTGTAGAACATGATTTATTTATATATGTGAACGCTGCGCCTCCCGATACGGCTGTATCTAGGGTACAGCCCGCAAACGTTAAAGATAAAAAGGAGTTAGTAGTTAATGCCCCTCTAAGTGAGCACTGCAGGAGTTCTGTGCCAAAAGGTGTCCCACTCAATGTTACTCGGTTGTCCTTGGGAGGTGTTACTTTTAACTGTCGACCAGATAGTGCCTTATTCACGGTTCTAGTTGCGGAACCTAATGATAGCCAGGTTATTAAAATGCAGCGACCAGACGGAAGTAGTATACAATTTACGATAATCTATCGTGATTTAACTGCAAATCCTACGGGAAGCAAGCTAAAGCCAATCGCAGAGTCTTTTCAGGTTCGATAATACAGCTTATCCTTGTGATATAGTAAGAATATGAGCTTATTTAACCGTCTACATATAAGACGATTTCTTTTAATGATAGTTTGTAGTTTTACGGTGTTTTCGGGTGTAGTGAGTGCGCAGCCGTATACATCACCCAATTATAAAGTAGAAGAGTATTTTTTTGGATCAGGAGGCGAAATTGAGTCGTCTAGCCCGAATTATAAGGCGCGAGGTAGTGCGGGTGCATTAGCTGTGGGTAATGCCTCTAGTACAAGCTTTGCGTTATCTGCTGGCAATGTTACTCCTTTTGAAGAATACTTAGAATTTGCTACTACTTCTGGTTCTGTGCAGCTTGGCAACTTATCTACATCCGCTGCTGCTACTGGCTCTGCAACCTTTTATGTACGATCATACCTAGCAAGTGGATATGTAGTTCAGACCGTATCCGCACCGCCTACAAGCGAGAGTGGTGCAACATTAAATCCTCTTAGTAGCCCTAGTGCTTCTACGGCTGGAACTGAGCAGTTTGGTATAAATCTTGTTGCCAATACGAGTCCTGCTACCTTTGGTGCCAATCCTGTAGCGCAACCAGATGGCGATACGAGTTTTGCGAATGGTGCTGCTTCTGCCGGATACAATACAACCAATCAGTATAAATACGTGGTCGGGGATACAATAGCCAACGCTCCATCGGGTAAGGGAAGGACTAATTTTACGGTAGCCTATTTAGCAAATATATCGTCCATTACTGAGGCAGGGCTATATACCATGGACCATGACATGGTAGCTACGCCTACTTTTTAGTCATCTCTCCTATTCCTGTGGAAAACTTCTTGTGCTTAGTATGCCAGTCATGATATAAGTAATCTTGGACAGCTAACCTAAAACAAAAACAAGGAGAAAAAATGTCATATAAAACAGTTGTACGCTCACGGGCGTCAGCTTTAGCCATTGCCCTAGCCCTAGTAGCCACGGCATTCGTGCCCCTACTAAATAGTGGCAGTGCTTCGGCAGCCCAGTACAGTTCCCGTAGAATAACAATCGGAAGTTCCAAGACTTCCTTAACAGACGTGCTCTACACAGCCGTCTTCACAACAACTACCACCGCCGTATTGGAAGGTATTGTTATCGACTATTGTAGTGATAGCCCGCTCATCGGTCAGACGTGTACGGCGCCAGCTGGTTTTAATACCAACGTTGCTGGTTTAGTCTTCACGGTTACCGGTCACGCCGGTGCTGTAGCTTTTACGAAGCACGCTAACTCTACTAACAATAGGTTAATACTAACTCGTACAGATGCTACCTCTAACCCCGCCGGTACAGTTGTCACGGTTACTATCGGTGATACTAACTACGCTAACTCTAACGGTGTCACCAACCCGTCAACAACCGGTACGTTTTTTGGACGTATCTTAACCTATCCTGCTTCAGCAACCGCT
>JBBSJF010000033.1:0-11181 GCA_038257495.1 Saccharimonadales bacterium (SeqCode)
CTAGACGGCAGATTCGGCGTCTGGAAATACAAGCTGAAAGCCCATCGGGGCTGTACGCGAAACCGAATCTTTAAAATCCTCTGTAGTCTCATCTCTGAAGGAATAGATGGGAGAAAGCACCATTATTAGGTCTTAAGCCACAAAAAATAATATTAACAAGTAAACCCTGCGACTGTACCTATGGCTAAATTACCTAAAGAAAGCTTTACCAGTATGAGAGAAACAGATATAATGGCTGTAAAGTGAAAAAACAAAAAAATGTAAAGAATAACGAAATGTGGCGAACCGTGATTATTGGCATTACGGTTGTGATGTTTTGGCGCGGTGCATGGGGGTTAATGGATTTGTACCTTTTGCCTAACCATGAAGTGCTTAGCTACATAGCCTCCATGGCACTTGGCCTCGGGCTGCTATTTTTGGTCAACAAACACCATCTAAAAGATCTCGGTTAATATTTTTTACCGCAAATATCATCATAAAATGGTAGCATAAGAAGTATGAATGATATTGAACCACCAAAGCCTGTTCGTAATGACCCAGAGCCTTACTCACTAACTCCACCACCGCCCGCTCAGCATAAGCAACACGATAAACACCACCAACCCATGAGCAAGTTTGCACATTTTGGGCTAAGTTTACTCGCGGTGCTCTTAGGTATCCCCCTAAGTATCGGCACGCTTATGATTTTCTCGTTTTTATTTATTTTTATGATTGGCATACTTATCAGTGCTTCTTTTGCAGGTTCAAGTAATACTTCTGACACCTCCTTAAAATATAACTACAGCTACGCATACGGCAACAGAACTAGCGAAAACAAGATAGTCTCTATATCGGTTCAAGGACCGATAGTTAGCCAGAGCAGCGCTGGCGACCCCTTAAGCAGCATATTTGGCATAAAATTTGCTGATGGCGAGCTCATTAAAGAACAGCTGCGTGATGCAGCAAACGACAGCTCGGTAAAAGGCGTCATATTAGAGATCGACTCGCCCGGAGGCATTATCCCCGCCAGCAAAGCTATAAGTGACGGCGCAGATTACGTGAGAAATGCAAAGAAACCTATCATTGCCCATGTAAATGGCTCGGGCACGTCGGGAGCTTATTGGTCGGCCGTAAGTACAGATTATATTGTTGCAGAAACCGGGAGCATAAGCGTAAACGTAGGGGTTATCTTGGGCGATATTCCATACTTCAAAAGTATCATTGCGCTTGGTGATGTAGCTACCCAAGAACCCATAACATTTAACTCATTCAGCGCAGGCAAGTACAAGGACATTGGTAACCCCTACCGCGAGATGTCCCAACCAGAAAAAGATTCCTTGAACAAATTGCTCAATAACGAATACGACACATTCGTAAACTATGTATCTGCACGCCGGAACGTTCCGGTGGCTACTATCAAAGATACAATTGGCGCCTTGCCTTATGGCAACAAAGAAGCAATAGAGCTAAAAATGATAGACAAAGAAGGCAGCAAAGAGGTCGCGTACGAAGAAATCGGTTCTCGAATAGGGGCAAAAGACGGCGATTTTGTAATCGAGAAAGAGCAGTACAGCGGAAACTTTTTTGGTACCCTCTTCGGTGCTGTATTTAACAAACAGGTGAAAGCCGTTAAAAAAGATACCGCTATCAATAAGGACGCTCGAATACGCTATTGTGCCAGCCTTACTACCAAGCCACTAGCTGTAAGCGGTGGTTTGGACACGTTCTGTAAATAACGTATTCTAGGGTTTATGGCAATGAACTCATTTCAATTTAGTTTTCTCGACCAGAAAGTGATGATTTTTGTTCCTAATCGAAAAGTCGTGCCAAAGCCTAACAACGTTAAGCTGCGAAGTGATTTGATCGGTTTGGGACAAAAAGGGCACTTTATGGGTGAGGAAATTAGATTAAGATGAGTTCAATCAACATACCGGCACTTATTAGCCAACATGGACTTTTAAGTGATCAAGTCGAGGCAAGCGAACTACAAATAATACTGCAATGCCTAGCACGGGTGCTCGAATCTTCTGATGAAGGATCAATTGTAGAAATGGGTTGTTACAGCGGTACCACCAGCGTGTACATATCCCGCATACTTAAAGAGCTCTCTAAACCCCATAGTTTTCATGTGTATGACTCTTTTGCTGGATTACCCGAAAAAGCTTCACAGGACCAGAGTGCTCTCGGCATAGATTTTACCAAAGGCGAGCTGTCTGTATCTAAAAATACGCTGGTATCAAACTTTAAAAAAGTACGTCTACCTTTACCGACAATACACAAAGGATGGTTTAGCGAACTCAGCACGCAGGACATACCCAAAAACATTTGCTTTGCATTTTTAGACGGCGATTATTACCAGTCGATAAAAGACTCACTCAGGCTCGTCCAGGGAAAACTGGCACCAAAAGCTGTAATAATCATAGACGACTATGCCAACCCAGCTCTACCTGGCGCAAAGCAGGCAACAGACGAATGGCTACAGGATAAGCCCTATAAGCTTCAGATTCAAAGTAGCTTAGCAATAATATATACTTGACAAATATGTATAAGTGTGATAGTATGTACATACACAAGAATTCTCATTGTTTCTAAAACAAAGATTTTTTGGAAAAGTACTTTTTGGCTAGACCAAACGTTTACCTATCGACAATAATGCAATATAACGCAGCGTTCGTAAATCGTATATAAAGACATACCAAATAATTTTTAGACAGAAGCAAGGGATTCTCTTGTGGTTAAACTAACGGAGACAACTAGAAATGATATTAGAATTCATTCCACCATGCGTTGTCGCGTTTAGCCACTAGACCTCTTTTATACAAAAGGTCGGCTATGCTCGACCACCACCTTAAACGTTTTATTAGTTATTTTTACAAATAGATTACCGTTGTCGATTGTGACGACCCGGCGATGCATAACCGGGTCTTTGCAGTCGCATCCCCTACACCAACCAGGAGGTAATTCTCATGCAACTGCTTAGTACATTCAGGCAAGTGTTCGCGATTATGCGAGCAGACCCCTCCATTGCACCCGAGTTGCCAGTCGTTCGCCGATTGGCTATCCGCGCTATATTGTGGATGATGCTGACCGAGTTCTTCCTGGTCCTCCAGGTCTACCCGGTCAAGTACTTCATCGATGAACTGAGCCGTCCTGCCCCACGGGTAGATCGGCTATTGATCATCGCTGGCGTGCTCGCTGTGCTCTACAAAACCGGAGCTTTTTTTAGAAACCGGATGAGCCAGTGGCGCAACTCTACTCAGTGGCGCATGTGGCGGGTGTGGTGGGGCTATGGAATGCGTCGACTGCTTAGACTGTCATCGGATTTCCACACGGCCCATGGCACAGGAGAGAAGGAGAGCATGGTCACCAAGAACATTATCAAGTTCGAGGTGATGATAGATGAGCTCGTCTTCGACACTATTCCCGTAAGCCTGCGTATCGGCTTCACCACAGTCCTAATGTTCTTCATCGGAGTACCCTTCGGGATGCTGTCGATGCTGACCATGGTGGCATATTACGTGGTGGCAATGCGTAGCGAGAAGGCAATTACGCCGCAACGCAATGAATATCGCGTACGTATCAAGGAAGTAGAGCGGTTCGGAAGTGAGATCACTGCCAATTGGCGCACCATCAAGGAGATGGGGCGCGAGGAGGATTTCAGTGATCGTAACGACCAGTTGCTCATGGACTTCTGGCGCGACGAAGTACCCCGTCACAAGCGTTATCTCAAGTATTTCACCCGTCAGGATGATGTGGTGACGTGCTCGAGAGCACTGCTGTATGCCCTAATCGGGGTGCTTGCTCTGTGGAGCAGGCGACCCGAACTGGGCACGATAGTGCTGGCCACAACGTGGATGGAGCGATCATACTCCAACTACTCGCGCTACAGTGAGTTCCAGGCTCGTCTCAACGAGGGTCTCGAATCTCTCCGCGAGCTGCTTGACCTGATATGCTTGCCGCCAACAATCCAACAACCACAAGATCCCCAGTATCCTGAGAAGGTGCAGGGGCATGTGGTGTTCGATAATATCAGCTTCCGCTACCCGGAAGCCGAGGAGTGCTCGATTAGAAGCGTGAGCTTTGAAGCCAAGTCCTCCACGGCTACCGCACTGGTCGGACCATCTGGCTGTGGCAAGAGTACGCTGATGGCGCTCCTTCAGAGGATGTACGATCCCAATGAAGGCAACATCCTTATCGACGGCATCGACCTAAGGTCCTTGGACTACAGTCGGTATCGTAGAGAGGGATTGAGCATCGTCAGCCAGGACATACAGCTGTTCGACACCACCATACTCGAGAACATTCGGATGAGTAAGCCGGATGCCACGGACGAGGAGGTCGTCGAGGCCGCAAAGCTCGCCTTTGCCCACAAGTTCATCAAGAAACTTGATAAGGGCTACCACACCATGGTAGGCGAGGACGGTGTACGGCTAAGTGGAGGCCAAAAGCAACGCATCGCCATTGCGCGGGCGCTGTTGCGTCAACCCGCTATCCTGATCATGGACGAAGCCACGAGCGCCCTAGATGCACTCAGCCAGAAGGAGGTCCAGAGGGCTATCGAAGCCCTCATCGCCAAGCGGAAGTGCACCATCTTCATCATCGCCCACCGTTTCAGCACCATCATGTGTGCCGACCAGGTGGTAGTACTCGACGAAGGAGGGATCGCAGAGATCGGCACGCATGAGGAATTGAACCGAATGAACGGACTGTACAGCAAGCTGCGCGCCATGGAGGCAGACGGCCTGCTGGACTAGCCACTTACCAGAAGGGAGATCCTGCAACAGACCCCGTACGCATCCAGCGTGCGGGGTTTTTATTTCTTAGAAATATTTATATTAACTACACGCCCAAGACATAAATGAAATAGCTTATAGATGCATAATAAACCTAAGGGGTCTACCAATATAAGTTCCAAAAATCCTCAATATAGAAACTCGCGGCAGCAACCTAGTATTCATATAAGTAGCCTTGAACTATGATCTGATCTTCGGCATATCCACTTTAGGCATAATTTTTGCAAGCAGTAGCGTCTAGACATATACTGATAGGTAATGTTCAGACAAGCGAGACTATTTTGGATGGTCACTTTTTTCGAGGGCAAGAGGTATAAGCAATATCCTCTTGAACTTTTTGGAACTGTCGCCGTACGAGTTATCGAGAGTGGGCTATTTGCACTGTTTTGGTATGTCGCATCTAAGTATGGCGCAAACCAGAACATTACTACAAAGGATGTGATTAGCTATTATTTAATTTCAAGCGGACTTACACCATTTTTCTACGCTGGCCTAGGTGCGGGCAACTTGCTATTAGACTATATAAAATCTGGTGAGCTAAGCCAGCTTTTACTCCGCCCAGTGCACCCACTATTATATGTATGGGGAATTCGAACTGGCAGAAATGCTGTTAATTTTTGCGTAGGATTAGTAATGATATTGGCTGGAATCGTAATTAGCAAACCGCTTTTTACATCCCAACAGGTATGGTTATTACCGATAATCATTTTGAATATGTTTTGTATTAATATGGCTTTTAATATTTTTGTAGGTAACGTCGGATTTTATTCACCCGAAGCTAAAGGAATTAAAAACTGCATCCAGCACGTCCTGCGCTTATTACAAGGGGGGCTAATCGCTCTACATTATTTGCCCATAGGTATGGTTACGGTTCTCAATCTTACTCCTTTTCCAGCTAGTGCATATCATCTTGCTGCTACCTTGCAAGGCAGGGTTGTCCAGCCCCTCAGTGTATTAATCGGATTATTCTGGAGCATACTCCTGATTTTACTAACGACAAAACTTATGCGCTATAGTCTAAAAAAATACGAGGCTGTAGGGATATGAGCCACTACATTCGAAGCTTTAAGATTAATATGGCTATCATTGCAGAGCGGTATAAGATTGAGAAAGCATATATTGCAGATCTGTGGGGAGGGGCGGCCTCTACTCTAGTTTTTATGGCTACTTTTATTGTGTTTGTAGACCTGATATACCGTCGGGTGGGTCAAATCGGCGATTACACAAGAAACGATATGCTCGTTCTTACCTTCTTGGGTCAACTGAGCTTCTTTACTATCAGACGGTTTTCACTAGACCCAGCGCTTGATCTGATACAAAAGGTCAATACCGGACGGTTCGACTACTTTTTGCTCAGACCACATAGCGTAAGACAGCACCTGCTAGCAAATACCATCCAACCAATCAGTATATTAACCGTTAACCTTACGCCACTCTTATTGTTATCGTTTTTTATTAATTGGGGGGATATACATACCAATACATTGCAAATAATGGCCGCAATAACGGTCTTTCTGTGTGCCCAACTACTTATTCGCACCATAACTCTTATCCTCACTCTCCCGGTCTTTTACATTGGAGAATCTACCGAGCTGGTCTATCTAATATTTGGGATGACCAGCGTTACACAAATACCCTATAACCTACTCTCGAAATCTACTCAAATACTCAGCTTTGTTCTAGCTCCTACCATTATAAGTACTGCGGCCAGCGGAGGCGTGCTATTAGGCAAAATACATGCAAGTCTTGCATTTACTATGCTGGCCGTAGCTATTACATGCCACTTCATTTACAATTACGCGTGGAAAAAGGCCATGAACGCGTATTCATCGGCGTCATCTTGAATTATATGAGTAACCACGTCATCCAACTACACAAAGTAGGTAAAGCATTCCGATCACGAGGCAATAAAAACCTTATTACGGGTCTATGGCGCCCGGAGTGGAAGTATAAAAACGCCATTGAAGATGTAAGCTTCGATGTAAGGGCAGGCGAGGCGGTTGCATTTTTGGGTCCTAATGGAGCAGGTAAAACCACTACTACAAAAATGATGACCGGACTCATCGCTGCCACCACTGGTAGCGTGCGTGTTTTAGGGAAAAACCCGTTTGAACGACAAGAATTATTTCTTAAAAGTATAGGTTTAGTGATGGGTAACAAGGCAGGATTAAACTGGGACCTAAGCGCCCGTCAAGCATTCGAGCTACTTGCAAAAATGTATGATATAACTCCTGATCGTAAAAATAAACAAGTGGCTCATATGTCTGAGATACTTGGAGTTAAGCACGTATTAGATACCCAGATTAGAAAAACATCTCTTGGTGAAAGAATGAAGCTAGAGCTCATCGGCGCGTTACTACACGATCCAAAAGTACTCTTTCTAGATGAGCCCACAATAGGCCTGGACATCCCATCCAAACTAGCTATGCGTAAATTTTTAAAACAATTACACAAAGAAGAAGGAAAAACGCTTATTCTTACTAGCCACGATATGGATGATGTTAGCGATATATGTGAGCGCGTCATTATTATCAACAAAGGTCTAGTGGTAGTAGATGAACCCATGCACCACCTGACCAATGCGTACAAAAACATGCGTAGTGTCAGCGCAATATTTGAAGGTGACTATCGGTCTATAAAGTTTGCTAACCATATTAAAATTACCAAATCCAGTTCTGCAAAAATAATATTTGAAGTTCCCAAAGAAGATTTGTTTCAGACGCTTGATGTGCTCAATAGGCAAGTCGTGGTTCTGGATTTGGCAATAGAACAGATTTCTCTCGAAACTATAATCGCTGAAAAGTTCGAAAGATAATAGTTAATTATGCGCGTGGTTTAATCTGTCCTTTGCAACAGGCATAATTTTATCTACCCATAGTTTATATTGGGTTGCAGAAGGATGTAGCGCATCGGGCGCAGTTAAGGTCGGGGTATTAGCTACTTGTGTGTTAAAAGAAAAAATATCGACTAAAGAAATCTGACGAGCTTCAGCCACTTCTGCGAGTATAGCGTTTAGCTCTTTTACATTTTTTTCTATCTCTGCCGGATCCCCAAAAGTTCTACCTACCGGAGTTTTGCCAAAGTCCGGAGTAGTGACAACAAAAATATGATCTTTTGGCACTGTTAGCAATATACTATCGAATATTTTTTCCAGATTGATCCTATAAGTATCTTTTGATATGCCTTGAACATAGTCATTCACGCCTATTTGTACGCTCACGACATGTGGATTAAATTTTTTAACCAAGGGTAGTTCTTCGTCTATTAGCCGCTGCGAGGTATAGCCTGTACGTGCCGGATTATCTACGATTCGTAAAAGTATATTCTCCGTTTTCAGTCGACTCACAAGCTGGTTTGGCCAGCGCTCTTCTTCCGCTACGCTTTCGCCTATAGTATACGAATCGCCCAGGGGTAGATAGGTTACAGAATCTTTATCTCTTTGTTCGGTTTGCTTGGTATTAGTATCTAAATTATTTTTATACGTATATCCACCGATGCCTAATGCTAAAAAGCATAGTGCAATCACACTTACCACAATATATTTCATACCAGTATTATAACCTACTCATGGTGGTATTTACCGCCTGCAAGCACATCATAGGCTCTGTATACTTGTTCTACCACGATAAGCCTTACGAGCTGATGAGGAAAGGTGAGAGCAGATATGCTTAAGACTTTATCTGCCCGCTGAAATAGCTGATTACTGACACCGTACGCTCCACCAATGACGATCAGTAATTTTTTACTGGAATCATTTTGCAAACCTTCTAGTGCCTGGGACAACCATATAGTATTTACTTGTTCTCCACGTTCATCTAGCAACCATACTTTTTGGTTTTTAATACGGCTTTGGATAGTTGCAGACTCTTGGGCAATGTTCGACGCTGGCACGTACTCCCATCTTAAGACCACATATCGCTTTAGGCGCTTTTCGAATTCTTCGATAGCGCTTCGGTATAAGTCGCTATGCTTTTTACCAACACACAAGATAGTAATTTTCATTTCCTGCTCCAGTTATATTAAAGATATATCAGACAGAGCGTAAAGCTTCTATCGGATCTTTCCGTGCAGCCCGAAGGGCTGGTATAACTCCGGAGATTATACCTACGGCTATCGACACACCCGTGGCTATACCAATGATGGGTATGTTTATGACAGGTTCTAAGTCTGTCAGTATTCTAAAAGCAACATTTGCCGCCAAAGACAGTGCTATGCCAATAAAGCCTCCTATGGTGCTCAAAACGATAGCCTCCACTAAAAATTGGCCTAATATTTGCTGGTTAGAAGCACCGATAGCTTTTCTAATGCCTACCTCTCCCGTACGCTCGGTAACAAGTGCAAACATAATGTTCATAATGCCGATACCTCCTACCAGCAGCGATATACCGGCTATACTGGCGATAAGAATCGTTGCGAGGTCTAAAAGATTGTCGGCTATCATGAGGTTTTCTTCGCTCTTTAGCACCGTAAAATCTTCCTGACCCTGGTGGTCAGCCCTTAGCTGGTTGCGTATATTGTCTACTACACTATTTACCTGATCCGGTGAAGTTGGACGCACTAACACCTCAAATATTGGTAAACTACCACCATTGATGCGTTTGGCGGCATCGTATGGAACAAATACCGACCGATTAAAATCTGTACCAGCATTGATACTAATACTAGGAAATTCTTTGAATATACCCACAACCAAAAAACGTTGACCTCGGATCATAATATGCTTGCCTATGGGCGCTTGTTCTTTATAAAGCTCATCGGCTATCCTACGACCAATCACTACTACATTTTTATCATTTTCTCCTGCATCGTAAAAGTTGCCAACATCAATCTCTTGATTAAGGATCTGCGGAGCAAGATCAGTTGTAGCCAATATAGTTCCACTCGTATAGTCCGTATTTTCGTAACTAGGTATACCGGTCACTATACTAAAAGGCACAGCTTCTTTGACATTGGGGGTTGCTCGTATAATCCCTAGTTCTTTTTCTGATATTGCATTACCGCCTATGGTACTAAATATATTTAGTCCCGTAACTTCGCCGTTTGTATCGCGGTTTACGAGCCTACCAGGACGTATCGTAATAATATCTGCGCCAGATTGCGCAACCTGCCCGCGTATTTGCTGCTTAAAGCCTTCACCAAGACTCACCATCGTTACTACGGATGCCACGCCGACAATAATACCAAACATCGTTAAAAAGCTATGTAGCTTGGAACTTTTAACAGAATCTACCGCCATGCGGATGTTGCCGGGTAACATCATCGTTTTTTACCTCGTTTTTTTAATGTTTTTTTTGCTTTTTTCTTATCCGTCTTATTGGTATCTCCCCCTGGTGTATTTGCCATTAGGGCAGACACGTTAGCTAAAGCGTCCTCTTCAAGGTCTATAGCCGAGGCTTCGAGCGTACGCCTGACATATTCTGGCACGGTACCAAGCGTAGAAGGCATGTCCTTTACGATAGTACCATCGAGCATATATATGACACGGCTTGCGTAACGAACTAGTTCGGGGTTGTGGGTCACCATCAGGATGGTATTGCCAGTTTTATGGACTTCGCTTAGTAACTCCATAACAACTCGGCTAGATTGGGTGTCGAGGTTGCCAGTGGGCTCATCGGCGATGATAATACTAGGGTTGTTGATAAGCGCCCGTGCTATTGCCACGCGCTGCACCTGGCCACCGCTAAGTTGCCGCGGATAATAGTTGTTGCGATCTGCTAGGCCCACTCTATCTAGCATGCGCGCGGCAGCTTTTAAGCGGCGAGTTTGTGACATTCCTTTGTAGGCAAGAGGTAAGGCAACATTTTCGATCACGGTCAGCCTAGGTAATAAGTTAAAAGACTGGAAAATAAAGCCAATTTTGTCGCGGCGCACCTTTGCTCGCTGACCGGAGCGCAACCTAGCGACTGCACGCCCGTCTAATGTGTAGTCGCCGTGAGTAGGGCGGTCCAATAATCCTATCAGATTCATAAGCGATGTTTTACCAGAGCCGCTCGGACCCATAATCGCTACAAAATCGCCACGGTTTACAGTTAAATCGACCTCGTCGAGTGCCACCGTAGTCGCGTCGCCAAAGCCAAAAAGTTTACTAACTTCCTTGAGCTCGATCACTGCCATATTCAGCACTAGTTTACTCCTTAAGTGCCGGTCTATTCAAGAGAGAAATGAAAAACTACTCAAAATACTCATTATTTAAATTGTAACTGCTCACACCCTCCATGCTAAAATGGACCTAACCACTAAAAACAAACGCTATGCCAAAACTAACGAATGTCCAGATTGCTCAAAAACTTCAAGAAGGCCGTTACTACAAACGGCTGTACTTTGAGCATAAAGGCAGCTTTGACGAAGTAAAGGCCGAGAACAAGGCATTGCGAGCGGATAACCAAGAACTCAAGGAAGTAGTCGCCTC
>JBBSJF010000034.1:0-10816 GCA_038257495.1 Saccharimonadales bacterium (SeqCode)
ACACTTAAAAAAGGTGATAGTTTGCCAATATTTGCAGCGCTTAAAGAAGACACTCCGGCACCAGAGAAGTCTAAGAAGAAAGCGGAGAAGAAATAATATGGCTATAAAAGCATATAAGCCAAATACTCCCGGAACTCGCGGTATGACCACACAGGACTTCGATTCGATCACGAGCAAGAAGCCTCTGCGCTCACTTTTGGTTATAAAAAAGAAGACCAGTGGACGTAACAACCAAGGTAGAATCACCACTCGGCACAAGGGTGGCGGCAACCGCGTTTTTTACAGATTGATGAACTTTAAACTAGAAGAAGGTCGAACGGCTACTGTCGAAACAATCGAGTACGACCCGAACCGCTCGGCTCGTATCGCCCGTATCAAAGACGATCAAGGTACGTACCATTACATTCTGGCTACCGCCGGTATGGCTCCTGGACAGAAACTATCGAGTGGTAAAGAATCCAGTATTGATAACGGTAACCGTCTTCCGCTCAAGAATATTCCCGTAGGTGGAGTGATACACGCAGTTGAACTTCATGTTGGAAAAGGCGCTCAATTAGTTCGAAGCGCCGGTGCCAGCGCTCAGCTCGTAGCTCGAGACGACGAGTACGCTCAAGTTAAGTTGCCTAGTGGCGAAGTGCGCATGGTAAATGTCAATTGTACTGCTAGCATGGGTGTAATCGGTAACGAGCAGCACCAGAACGTAAAAATTGGTAAAGCCGGTCGTAGTCGCAAAAAAGGTATTCGTCCAACTGTTCGTGGTATTGCCATGAATGCTGCCGACCACCCACATGGTGGTGGAGATGGTGGTAAGCACGGTATAGGTAGGCACCCGCAGACTCCATGGGGACAGAAAACCCTTGGCTTTAAGACACGGAGGCGCAAGAGTACGACGAAATTCATTATTAAGAACCGCCATGCGGCTAAGAGGAAATAAGTATGAGTGAGTATAAAGGTTTTTATCCTGATGGCCCGAACGGTACAGGTGTGCTCCTCGACGTTAGACGTGGTATGCAGCCTGATGCAATTGACTTACAGGAAGCTGCCTCGGTGATTTTTGATGAACCGATTGTTACACCTTTGGATCCAAAAATATATAGACCAGGAGAATTGGTATGAGTAGATCACTAAAGAAAGGTCCATTTGTCGATCCAAAGCTTGCCAAGAAAGTGGCGGCTCTCGGCAAAGAGGATCGTACGATTATTAAAACGTGGGCTCGTGCTAGCACGATAACCCCAGATTTTGTAGGTCGGACAATCGCCGTCCATAACGGTAAACTACACGTGCCCGTATTTGTAACAGAAAACATGGTCGGACATAAGCTTGGCGAATTTAGCCCTACGCGCAAGTTCCGTAGCCACGGCGGTAAATTGGCGAAGGGTAAATAAGGATTAAATTATGCCAGTACATGCAATAGCCAGAGGAGTTCGTATCAGTCCACGTAAAGTAAGCGTGGTGGCTAGTTTAGTCCGTGGTCGCACGGTAGCAGACGCGCTCGTTATCTTAGAAAATACCCCTAGAAATGCAGCTAAGGCTGTATATAAAACTATCGCGAGTGCTCGAGCCAACGCAGATAATAATCACAACTACAAAGTTGAGACACTGCGAATTACCGAGATTACCGTCACACCAGGACCACGTCTAAAACGTATTAGACCAGCGGCTCATGGTCGTGCTCTACCATTTCAGAAAAAGACCGCTCATATTAGCGTAACCGTAGACGGCGAAGCAAGAGCAACTAAAAAAACCGCCACTAAACCTGTCGTAAAGGAGACCAAGTAATGGGACAAAAAGTTAATCCAATTAGTATGCGTCTTCAGCTTAATAAAGACTGGCGCAGCAAATGGTTTGCTAACAAAAAAGAATACGTCACGTTTTTGACGCAAGATCTTCGGGTGCGCAAACTCATCGAAGACAAGCTTGGCTCGAGAGCTTCTATTAATAAAGTCGATATAGAGCGCTCGCCAAATCTTGTGTCTGTAACTATTACTACAGCGAAGGCGGGAGTGGTTATTGGGCGGGGTGGTGCTGGCGTAACGGAACTTAAGGCTGCAATCGAGCGAATATTCGGCGTACCTACAAGAGTAAACATCGAAGAAATTAAAAAACCTGAATTGTTTGCCAAACTCGTAGCCGAGAATATTGCTCACCAGATCGAGCGACGTATCGCATTCCGTAGAGCAGTAAAATCATCTGCAGGTGCAACTATGCGTGCTGGTGCTAAAGGTATTCGTATAGAAGTTTCTGGTCGTCTTGGTGGCGCAGAAATGAGTCGCCGCGAGAAGACCGTAGAAGGCACCGTGCCCCTTCACACCATTCGAGCTGACATAGATTTTCATACAGCACGTGCTAAATACCCGGGCTCTGGAATCATTGGCATAAAAGTATGGATATACAAAGGCGAGGTAAGCTAAGATGTTAACGCCGAATAGAACTAAATATCGCCGCGTGCGCAAAGGCAAGAATGAAGGCGTAGCTACGCGATGTAACTATATTGCTCACGGTGATTACGCACTTCAGGCACTTGCCAATGAGCGTATTACGAGCCGCCAGATCGAGTCTGCTCGTCAGGCAATGACGCGTTACATAAAGCGTGGTGGTAAGATTTGGATTCGTATATTTCCACATACGCCAGTTACCAGAAAGCCGATTGGTCTTAAAATGGGTGGTGGTAAAGGTTCTCCAGATTTCTTTGCCGCAAAAGTTAAGGTTGGCACTGTCTTGTTCGAAATGCAAGGTGTAACTGAGGAAACTGCGCGCGAAGCTATGCGTCTTGCGAGCCATAAGCTACCGATTAAGACGAAGTTTATAACGCGGGAGGGCAACTAGTATGAAGATGGTTGAAATTCGTAAAGAAAAAACAATCGATCTCACTACTCAAGCTACACGCTTACGCGAGGAGATTGCTGAGGCATCACGCCGAAAAGCAATGGGCGAAGTTCAGAATGTACGCGGTATCCGCATGATGAGAAAAGATTTAGCTAGAATTTTAACAGTAATTGGTGAACAACTAAGGGAGGAGACAAAGTAATGGCTCGCACATTGACCGGTGTTGTTAGTAGCGACAAAGGCGACAAAACGATAGTCGTTACTATCACTACCCGCACTACGCACCCAATATATAAGAAACAGTATTCGACTACATCTAAGTTCATGGCTCATGACGAAAAGAACCAGGCTCGAATAGGAGATAAAGTAGTTATAGAAGAGACTCGCCCGCTGTCAGCACGTAAGCGCCATATATTAAAGAATATAGAAGAGCGCGCTGGGATTAAGCATGTAGAGCAAGACGAGGTAGACGTATGATTCAGCAAGAAAGCCGATTAAAAGTATGCGACAACAGCGGTGCTAAAGAAATTCTTTGCATTCGTGTACTAGGTGGTACTCGGCGTCGCTATGCCCGTGTAGGAGATGTTATTGTCGCTACGGTAAAACTCGCTAACCCAACTGGTAATGTAAAGCGTAAAACTGTCGTGAGAGCAGTGATCGTTCGTACCCGAGACAGAATAAATCGTAAGGATGGATCTACAATTGCATTTGACGACAATGCCGCAGTCATCATAAACAATGACAAACAGCCACTAGCGACGCGTATTTTTGGTCCAGTTCCTAGAGAGCTGCGCGAATTAGGCTATAGCAAAATCATCAGCCTTGCACCGGAGGTACTATAATTATGAGAGTTACAGAGAAGACAATATATAAAATTCGTCTGCAAAAAGGCGACACGGTGGTCGTGCGTGCAGGAAAATATAAAGGCAAGTCTGGTAAAGTGCTTGCTACTCACCCCTCAGAAAATACGGTTACCGTAGAAGGTATAAATATTATCAAGAAGCACCAAAAACCTAACAAGGCTTATCCTCAGGGTGGCATAATCGAGATCACTAAGCCAATAGCAGTAGGTAAGGTCGGGATTGTCGACACTTCTGCGCCCAAAGGTCAGACTAAGGCTAGCCGTATCGGCTATGCGGTTGGAAAAGACGGTAAAAAAGTTCGTATATTCAAGACAACTGGAAAGGAGATCAAGTAATGACTACTACACCTTCAACTACAGCGCGGCTTAAGGATCTCTATGTTAAGAATTATCGTAAAGAACTTTCCGATGAGCTTGGAGTAAAGAACGCAAACCAGCTGCCCATACTTGAAAAAATTGTGATCAACGTAGGCTTGGGTCGTGCTAAAGACGATAAGAAGTTGCTCGAAGTAGCTGCAAATACAGTTCGTAAGATAACAGGGCAAGAGCCAGTCGAGAGAATTGCAAAAAACTCTATAGCTGGATTTAAGCTACGAGAAGGTAACAAGATCGGACTTATGGTTACGTTACGAGGAAATCGTATGTACGAGTTTATGGATCGACTCATAAACATCGTATTACCAAGGTTGCGTGACTTTCATGGAGTAAAGGCCGGTGCATTTGATGCGCAAGGAAACTATAGCTTAGGTCTTAACGACCAGTCTGTATTTCCTGAACTAACTTTTGAAGAAACAACTACCGTACATGGCTTGCAAGTAAACTTTGTAGTCAAAGCACAAGACCCTGCACACGCTAGAGCACTATTAACTAAGTATGGCATGCCGTTTGAGAAGAAGGAGAACAACTAATGGCTAAAAAATCTATGATAGCTCGGGACGAGAAGCGCAAGAAGATGATTATAAAATTCTCTGCAAAGCGTGCAGAACTCAAGAAGCTTGGTGACCAAGATGGTCTACATCTTTTGCCACGCAACTCATCCCCAACGCGTTTAAAAAATCGATGCACAGAAACTGGCAGGCCAAGAGGTTACATGCGCCGCTTTGGATTAAGCCGTATAAGTTTTAGAGAACACGCTAGCAAGGGTGAAATACCCGGTGTAACGAAAGCTAGCTGGTAAAGGATAATTATGTCTAAAGTAACTACAGATCCAATCGCAGATATGCTTTCCAGAATTCGAAATGCTATTGCCGTTCGCAAGAACGAAGTAAGGCTACCATATTCTAAGATTAAGCGTGCTGTTGCCGATATTTTAGCAGCTAATAACTATGTAGACGCTGTGAAAGAAGACGGCGAAGGTATTGAAAAGCAAATAATCATTACCATCAACCAAGAGTTTCAAAACGCTAGGATTACTGAAATTAAGCGTTTGAGCACACCAGGAAGAAGAATGTATACATCTTCCGATAAGATTCCGGTTCTCAAGCGTGGACGTGGTGTAATCGTGGTATCAACAAGTAAAGGTTTAATGACTGGTATCCAGGCAAAGAAAGAGCGCCTCGGTGGCGAACTTCTTTGTTCTATCTACTAGTATAAGAAAGGAAAGTTATGAGTCGTATAGGAAAACTACCAATTCCCATCCCTAGCGGTGTGACAATCACTGTCGATTCTGACTGGATTACAGTATCCGGATCGAAAGGTACCCTGAAGCAATTCACGATGCCCGGGATTATTGTCAAAGTAGAAGATGCTCAAGCAGTTGTGAGTCGTGTAGACGACCAACAAATGCACCGTGCCAAACATGGTCTTATGAGAACACTGGTAAGCAATATGGTTGACGGCGTAAGCAAAGGTTTTGAACGCAAACTTGAACTCAATGGAGTTGGTTACCGTGTAGCTAGCTCGGCTAATACATTAAAACTTAATATTGGTTTTTCTCACGAAGTTATATACACACTTCCTTTGGGTGTAGTAGCAACTGTAGAACAAAACCTTATTACGGTGAGTGGGATAGATAAGCAACAAGTCGGACAAGCCGCTTCAGAAATACGGGCTTTAAAAAAGCCGGAACCTTATAAGGGCAAGGGTATTAAATATGTCGAGGAGCGAGTCATTCGCAAGTCGGGTAAATCAGGAAAGGATAAATAGCCATGGCTAAGCAAACACAAACCAAACTATCAGCAATTGCTCGCAAGCGCCGGGTTCGTGCGAAGTCTACTGGCACCGTCGACCGACCAAGACTAAGCGTGCATATTAGTAATATGCACATTACAGCACAGGTTATTGACGATTCTTCTGGCAAGACTCTTTCTTACTCATCAACCATTGGAGAGACTAAGCTTAAGGGCACCATGCTAGAGAAAGCAACGTGGGTAGGAACTGATCTTGCCAAGAAAGCTAAGGCTGCTAAGGTGAGCAAAGTTGTATTTGACAGAGGGTCGAAGCTTTATCACGGGCGAATAAAAGCACTTGCGACTGCAGCAAGAGAAGGCGGATTGGAGTTCTAATATGGCATATCAAGATAATAACCAGAACAAACGTGGTGGTCGTCGGGATGGACGTCCTCAAATGCCACCAGAAGAAAAACAGTTTGACGAGAGAGTCGTGCATATTGACCGCGTAGCACGAGTTGTAAAGGGTGGTAGACGATTTAGATTTAGAGCGCTTGTAGTAGTTGGCGACCGCAAGCACAAGGTGGGCGTAGGAGTAGCAAAAGGTGCGGACGTTACAGCTGCCGTTAGTAAAGCTTCTGACATAGCTAAGAAAAACCTCATGCTCGTTACTCTTTATAAAGGGACTCTTCCTCACGAAACACAGGCGCGCGTCAGTGGTGCAGAAGTCTTACTTAAACCTGCGGCTCCTGGTACGGGTCTTATTGCTGGAGGAGTAACGCGTATTGTTCTCGAAGTAGCCGGCATACAAAATGCACTTAGTAAGTCGCTGGGTTCTACTAATAAAATCAACATTGCCTACGCAACCCTAGAAGCACTAAGTACGCTCGAACCATCTAAGAATTGGGTTACTACGAAGCTTGCAGCCAAAGTCGCCGCCAAGGAGAAAAAATAATGAAGTTTAATGAACTTGATATCTCTGCTAACAAGCGTCCAACTCGCGTCGGTCGCGGTATTGCTGCTGGTAAAGGCAAAACCGCTGGTCGTGGTACTAAAGGGCAGAAATCCCGTAAAAGTGGTGGCGTTCGTCCAGGCTTCGAAGGTGGTCAAATGCCACTTTACATGCGTTTACCAAAGCTACCAGGTTTTAAGAGCAAGCGTGCTAAGGCCGAGAACGTCTATACGGGGCAGCTAGACGTACTTGCGCCTAAGGTTGATAACTTTAGTTTGTTTGAAGCCGGTATCGTAAGCTCTCCGTATGTGCGCGTAAAACTAGTTACAAAGGGTGATCTTACCAAAAAGCTAACTGTGTCGTTGCAAGGTGCTAGTCAGTCTGCATTAGATTCTCTAAAAGCTTTAGGTGGAACTTTTACAAAAACTCCCCAAGTCAAACGACTTGCTAAAGAAACGAAAGATAAGTAGAGTCTACTGTAGTAAAAAAGCCGTCAACATCTGACGGCTTTTTGTTATATAATGTGATAAATCAGTAAATACGAAGAGGGATATAAGTACTAGTATGAGTTGGAAAACTATTTGGTTGTCGCTAAAGAATGAAGATATGCGAAAGCGTATCTTGGTCGTACTGGGAATGCTGCTGGTTTTTCGTATTTTGGCACACATACCTATACCTCTAAGTAACCCTGAAACGCTTCGTACGGTTCTTAATAGTGCATTTACTTCCACCCAAAATAGTCAGCTGCTGAGTTTCTTGAACGTCATTAGCGGTGGAGCGTTGGCAAATTTTTCTATTATGCTTATTGGTCTTGGGCCTTACATTAACGCTAGTATTATTATGCAATTGCTTACGAAGGCTATCCCACAGCTTGAGACACTTAACAAAGAGGGTGAATTTGGAAGAAAGAAAATCAACCAGTATACCCGCATGCTCACTCTACCGTTAGCAATCGTGAACGCTATCGGTACGTTGTATCTTGTGAGAACCACAGCGTCTTCGCTGTCTGGTCTAGGAGATATTACCGCCAACACTTCTCCCATTCAGTGGGTTCTCATGGTGTGTTCGCTTGTAGGAGGCTCGTTGATATTGATGTGGCTCGGAGAGCTCATTACTGAGCAAAGCATAGGAAATGGAATCTCTTTACTTATTACAGTAGGTATAGTTAGTAGCCTGCCAGCGACAATCGGAACATTTGCAGGCGCTATTATAGCGGGAGACCCAGCGGCTGGAGACACCATACGAGTAGCCGGTAAGTTACTCAGTAACAAATCGATGGTAATCGCTGGAGTTATATCTGCCGTTACGGTTGTTCTTACGATATTTATAGTTAAGCTCAACGAAGCTACAAGGGTTATCAAAATACATTACGCTAAAAGGGTTCAGGGAAGCCAGGCGTATGGTGGTGTAACGAGTAGGCTACCGATTAAACTTATTACTGCGGGTGTTGTTCCTATTATATTTGCCGTAGCTTTCTTAAGTATACCGAGCTTCTTGGGTCAAATATTAAGTACTAATAGCAGCGCTAGGTTGCAGCAATACGGAACCTGGGCGGCTGATTGGTTTAAGAACCCTAGCGCACAAACTTTTGATCAACCGGGTTTTAAACCGTACTTATACCCGATAGTCTACTTCTTATTAGTCTTCGTTTTCACATTTTTCTATACCAGTATTGCTTTTAACAGTAAAGAGATCTCCGAAAACCTACAAAAGCAAGGTGGATTTATTACGGGGGTTCGATCTGGTAATCAAACAGAATCGTACTTAACTCGAGTGGTCAATAGACTGACTCTATTCGGTGCACTCAGTTTAGGTATTCTTGCACTGATACCAATTATCGGGCAAGTATTCATAACGAGCAATATTGCAATTGGTGGAACCAGTATTCTTATCCTGGTATCTGTTGCGCTTGAGACACTAAGACAAATTGAATCGCGTGCTCTGATGGTTACATACGACCAATACGCAGAACCCGGATTTTTGAAAGACGTTGACCTTGAATCTGATGCCAAGCCAAAGAAAAGACGATTTACGTTTAGAAAGAAAAAGATTAAAGACTAAAAAGGTTGTACATCTGTTACATCTCTGTTACAATGGTAATCTGTTATATTTATGACTAAGAACAAGGAAGTGATTGAACTCACCGGCACTATTGTCGAGACCCTGCCCGGAACTCGCTTTCGTGTGGAACTTGAGAATGGTCATAAGATAATAGCTGTTGTCGCCGGTAAAATGCGAAAACATTTTATTCGTATAGTGCCAGGCGATTCGGTAACGGTTGAGTTGACACCTTATGATCTTACTAAGGGCAGAATCACCTACCGAAAATCATAGTTATATCAATTAATGCAGTGAGTTATTGCAAAAGCCATATAAGGAGGCAATGATCCGTATGAAAGTACGTGCAAGTGTAAAGAAGATATCGCCAGACGACAAAATTGTTCGTCGCAAGGGGCGTCTCTACGTAATAAACAAGTTAAAGCCAAAGCATAAGCAGAGGCAAGGCTAATATGGTAGATAGTATATGGAATATAGTAGGTAGTATTATAGACTCAGTTTTGGGTTACCAACTACCAACTTCTAACTACTACCTACCAAAGCCGGAGGCTGTGTAATGGCAAGAATATCGGGAATTACTATTCCAAGCGAGAAACAAGTCTGGGTTGCCCTTACTTATGTGTATGGTATTGGTCCAAAGACAAGTTATAACATCTTGGAATTATCAAAGGTTGAGCCTACTGTACGAGTCAAAAACCTAACTGACGCAGAAGTAACTCGTATCCAGGATGAGATTAATAAAGGCCTGCAGGTAGAAGGTGAGTTGCAGCGGGTTGTATCAGCAAATATCAAGCGACTCAAGGACATTAACTCATACCGTGGCATAAGGCACAAGAACAGTTTGCCGAGTCGTGGTCAGCGCACTAAGACTAATGCTCGCACAAGGCGTGGTAAGAAATCGACAGTAGGCGGTACGGCGAAGAAGGCGCCTTCTAAGACGTAGGTATTTATATGGCAGAATCAACTACAGCACCAAAGAAGAAAAAAGTTAAGAGGACTATCCCCGCTGGACAAGTACATGTTCAGGCAACTTTTAACAATACGATAATCACCTTTACTGACTCCCAGGGTAATGCGCTTACCCAAGCTAGTGCAGGTGGATGCGGCTTTCGTGGCAGTAAAAAAGGTACGGCATACGCAGCTCAAGTAGCTGCAGAAAAAGCAGGCAATGCTGCAAAATCGCAATATGGTCTTAGCAAGGCGGATGTTTTTGTTAAAGGCATAGGTCTTGGTCGAGATGCAGCGATTCGCGCTCTGGCTGGACTCGGGATAGTTGTCGACAGTATTAAGGATCTTACCGGCGTTCCGCATGGTGGGTGCCGTCCTAAGAAAGCAAGGAGAGTATAACACATGGCACGAGATACTCAATCTATCGTTAAGATGAGCCGCCGCGAAGGATACGCGTTGCACCCTAAAGCTCATAAAATCATGGCTCGGCGCTCTGCTAAGCCTGGCGAGAACACATCTGCTCGTGGACGACGCAACAAAGAGAGCCAGTATTCTTTGCAGTTGCGAGAAAAACAAAAGGTAAAACGCCTTTATGGACTGCTCGAAAAACAGTTTGCTAACTTAATGAAAGAAGCCTCACGTGGACGTGGTCAAGCTGGCGTCCAACTACTATTATTCTTGGAGCGTCGCCTCGATAATGTTATATATCGGGCAGGTTACGCAACGAGCCGTAGGGCAGCGCGACAGTTAGTAACTCACGGTCATTTTATGCTAAACGGAAGACGAGTTGATATCCCCTCTATCCGAACATCTATCGGGGATGAAATCGTTTTGCGACCAGCAAGCTTAAACAATGCATACTTCAAGAATCTTGACGAAGTCAGCCCCGCTGCTGAGTTAGGACTTGGTTGGATGAAAGTTAATCGTAAAAAGGTAGCAGTCAGTATCACTGGCGAACCAAAACGCGAAGAAGCTGAAGTCGATATTAACGAACAATTAATCGTAGAATACTACTCACGCTAGAAGCGAAGGAACAATACTTATGTCAAAACACATTCACAC
>JBBSJF010000035.1:0-10708 GCA_038257495.1 Saccharimonadales bacterium (SeqCode)
GCTGGTGACGACATATTTGTTTTTCTCCTGTTTGTTTTAGCGAATTACCAGGGATAACTGTATGTCGTCTTTTTTAGTCGGTCAAACAACAAACAACCGGCTGGCGCCGGTCGGTAATTACAAGTGCACGTGGTTCAGTATATTATTCTGTTACATATATTCTGTTACAGAAGATGTAATGGCCTCAAACTGTTTGTCCGGGAAATGCATTGCCCAGATACTGGCTTTTGTGGCTGTTTCTGTTCGCCAGTGTTCATCTATGCTAGGAGTAGTCGAAACTATGCCGTTTACTGCAACAAATATGTTGCTATGAATACTTGTTATTATAGATCTTTCTAATGATAGTTTGGCGAGGTAGTCTACGACTTTTGTAGTGGGCATTTGATGATTTAGAGCTTTTTCTGTATACCCTAATGCTAATTTTTGAATTTGCCCGGATGCTGCTACCAGAATGGTATCTGACCTTTCCATGAGCGTTGTTCTTTGATGAAGCAGCAAATCTATTGCATCTCTAGTGATAGTTAAAGGTCCGCTGTATTTAGCTAAAAACTGTTCCAGTAAAATCGTGGTTTCGCTATTGCGACCCAGATCGCCGATAATCAGGATCATATCTGCCCAGTCTGACAAAGACAATAACTCTGCCAGCCCTTGTTTTGCAAAGCTACCACTAGGAGTCGATGGTAGGTAGTTGGTATATTCATTTACACCTACGAGTTTGCGCAGCGCGTCTGGCAAAGCTACATGAATTGCTCCGGCTCCTGTCTTTTCGGCTAGCATAACGGTGCGGGATATCCTGACTACATCATGGAGGTTACCACCAATTATTAGCAGCTTCCCTGCCCTAGC
This sequence comes from Saccharimonadales bacterium (SeqCode), assembly GCA_038257495.1. GTDB lineage: Bacteria > Patescibacteriota > Saccharimonadia > Saccharimonadales > JBBSJF01 > JBBSJF01. The sequence continues at coordinate 847 of JBBSJF010000035.1, forward strand.
TTTATTTTCGGGACGGCTCCACATGAGGTCTGGAAAGAGTGGTTGGTCGAGGGTTTGTTTATACCAGTAGTGTTTGTTCATTTGTTTGATTATATAACATTGTACTCTAAGCGCACTGGAGCGCTTAACCTCCAGCTACTTTTTTGTGTCTGCAAAAAAGTAGCCAAAAAACAGACAGGCGATGAATCTTCGCCGTGCCTTACTAGCTTCCCGCTCTTGGTCTGCTACGGGACTCCCTTCGGTCGGTCCTAAAGGACTAGTCCTCGCTGAGCCAAGACCAGCATCCTAGAAAGCCTCGGGTAGGCTCAGAGCCTGGCTAGGCTGCAAGGCTACTAAAACAAAAAACACCCTTGCTAGGGTGTATATGATGATTCAAGAAAGCAACAGGCTCAGCTCTACATAGAAATAATCCATTTACCGACCAAAGAAACAAACCTGGTCAGCTCATGAAGATATCTCTACATACAGCTGAGCCTGTTGCTTTCGGTGGTCAAAGCAAAGCAAAGCTCGATACGGCTCGTGTGAGCAGTTCGTCGGGCAGCACCCGGCGTATCTGATCCACGACTTGCTGGGCTGCGCCTTCTCCGCGCGATGCGTCGTAGAGCGCAGGATTGAACTGGTCCATGCTGAAATCGACCTCCACCACTTTGCACAGCAGGACGCCAACCTGGCATCCCCAGGTGTCGAGCATGCTCTGAGCTGCCTGCACAGTCGTACCGTCGTGGACTACGTTCTGGTGTTCGCCTATTTCGAACTGGTTATTCAAGAGTGCTGCCAGTAGAACAGAAGAGGGAATCCCCGTTCTGTCTACCAAGTTTGCGGGCATGGTAGTTCTCCTTCTCTCGTCGATAGGTGGGTTGGTATGCAAGACGAGACAAAAAAGCTTTAATGTAAGTATAGTGCTCTTTTGTCTCGTCTTGATTTATAATTCTATGGAACTAAGCCTGTTAAAGTTCGATACTGCAGGAGCATAAAAACTCTAACACATATCAATATATATTATATCACATCGGTTAATACTTGTCGACTCTTTCTTTTTGTATCAGCAAAACCTATATAAGCGCACTGGCGCGCTTAACCGCCAGCTACTTTTTTGTATCTGCAAAAAAGTAGCCAAAAAACCGACAGGCCGATGCATAAAGCAGATGGTCAGTACCAGCCCCCTATCTCTGTCTCCTGCGGAACTCGCTAACGCTCAAACAGTCCTCAGAGATCAGGGATAGAAGCCAGCCCCCTCTCTCTGTTTATGCAGAGCCTGAACGGGCTGCCATGGACACGACAAGGTCGTGTAGTATAAAAGTCTTTAGACCTTGGTCTCTTGCCAGGCTCTGAACCTCCCCAAGGCTTTCAGCTGACTGGTTCATGGATGAGCGAGGACTGTCTGAGGAGTGTAAACGACGAGTTCCGCAGCCACAAAGAAGCAGATAGCCGGAAGACCCGGCGGAGGTTCATCGCCTGTCGGTTCTTTTGCATCTTTTCTTATCGATTTAAGAAAAGATGACGCCGTGAAGGAGGCGGGACCCCTTCTGTTGGGTTTATGTAGATCAAGTTGTTGATGGCTAAGCGGATCAGTCCGATTAATGCCTATGCTTGCTGACATTCAAAGAACAGATTAAGATAAAGGGTCGAGGATTGTATGGGACATTTAGAAACAGAAAATATACAACAGCAGTTCGACGAAATTAAGGCTGCATTTAGTGACTGGTACACCAGGTGTGATTCTTTTAGCCGTCAAGACATATCTGATTTATCTATAAAAATGAACAGTGCCGGTAAAGCTCTCGCAGAAATTATATATACACTACAACCTGAGCTAAAAGTTCTTTTTACGGCAGGTAGAGCGGTAGTGGATGCAAGAAGATATCCGGTCCAGGTTTTAGGTCATAGCTTGCCGGTTCATAGAAGGCTTGAACCATATAGCAAACTTGTCCTTAACCATGCAAATATAGGTCGAGATCGATTTGAGAGCGTGGGAAATAAAACCCTTCATTATCATATAGGGGCATCTGCTTTAAGTGAGGCACTTTATATTGAAGGTAACCTTTCTTTGGTCGATTGCGTAGAACCAGAAGTAGATGAACCCACAAATACTCCAAAATAACACTTGCTAGAAAAAAGCACAATCTCTCCGGTATAGTTATAAACAGTGATAATCCTCATTCATTCGTCCAAAACCATGCGTCCGCAGGTGGAAGCTAGTGAAAAATTGGAGCAACCGCAGCTACTTGGCAAAGCAATTGAGCTAGATGGGTACCTAAAAACACTTTCTGTTGGACAGCTTTCAAAAGTTATGAGCATTTCGAGGGTTCTGGCAGAAAAGACGCATAAGCTTATTGCACTATGGTCGGCAAGTCCAGATGCGCAAAGACTAGCCATAGACAGCTTTTTGGGCGATATATACAGTGGTTTACAGGTAGGCGGATGGTCGCCCCAGGACCGCGAATATGCTAACGAGACGCTACGAATTTTATCTGGGCTATATGGTATTATCCGCCCACTCGATGGTATTTGCCCATACCGCCTGGAAATGGGGTATAGACTCCCAGAATCTCCCTGCCCTAACTTGTATAATTTTTGGGCGGCTGATATTGCGGGTACGTTGCCTAAAGACGATATAATAATCAACTTGGCAGCCGTAGAATATAGCAAGGCTGTTACTCCCTATTTAGATCCAAAACGTATTGTTACCCCGACTTTTTTAACAGTAAGCCCTAAGACAAATGAGCCGGCGTTCGTGGTAGTACATGCCAAGATCGCTCGTGGCGCGTTTGCCCGCTGGCTTGTTATAAACAGGGTAAAAGAGCTTGCGCGTCTACCAGAATTTAACGATTTAGGATATGTCTATAGCAATAAATTAAGCAGCGAGCTGCTGCCCGTGTTCGTTTGCAAAAAATTTGGTGGTATAGGTCTCAGCGTCCGACTAAAGTAAAATTGCGCGTACGGTTACATAAATTCATATAACTAGCGTATATTTTAATGATGGAGGATACGTTTGCAATGCTCTTTGGTTTATTCATGATAGTATTTGCACTAGCTTGGTTATTAATACCGCTTTCTGCTATAGGTATAGGCAACTTCGTCATATTAATTATTTCAATTATAGATATTACTAAGCGTGAATGGCCAGACAAAACTACTTGGTTGTTGATAGTGTTGTTAGCCCCTTTTGGGTCGCTAATATACTTTTTTAATGAAAGAAAAAAGCTCGACGCAAAGGGTTATGTAATAGCAGTACGTAACATGCCGTCACAGAATCAGCCGAGCTCCACTCATGGTGCAGACTCCAGGCATAAATCAAAATAAGACTAGACTGATTTAGATCAGTCTATATATAATGCGCTATCGAAAATTCTACGCTAATGTATGTTTACCGAGTTGTGGTTCAAGCTCATAAATGACGTTTTTGCGTTCCACGACAATCTTCCAGCCGACGTTTACTGCGTGATCGTACAAAGTTTTATTTGGATTAAACGCAATCGGATTTTTTACGAATTCTAGCATTTGTATGTCGCCTTGGGTATCGCCGACAGCTATGCTGTCTTCTATGGTGCAGTTATGTTTGTTCATGAGTTCTTCTATGTATTGCTGCTTGTCCTTAAATGTCGTTCCGGTTTTGCCGGTAAAGTATGTATCGTCATGCTCGTACCTGTTGCCTACCCAATCATCGAAGCCATAATTTTTGCAAAAGGTCTCTACCATGCGCAGCTCCGAGCCCGATACGGCAAAGATGAGATAGTCTTGAGTTTTTAAGCCTTTTATTAAAGACGTCGTGTACCTGTAGATTCGTTTGCCAAAATTGCCTATTACTTCTTCGACGATACTGTTATACGCTGCCAGCTTGATAGTGGGGAGCGCGTGCTCGAGAGAGTTTATAGTAACCTGGCTATATATTTCAAATGCGTTATCATCATCGCGGCTTAGCCAAGCCTTTAGGGTTGTGTCTATAGTAGCGGCATCTTCTAGCTGCAGCATGCCGCGTCTTTTCATGGCGTGCACACTGGCTAGGTATAAACTTGTGCGTGCCACTGTGCCATCAAGGTCAAATACCGCGAACTTACGCATTATGTTTGCAAGTCTATACTTATTGGACAATGGTCGGAGCCTAATATATCAGCGTGGATATTTGCGGAATTTACTTTATTTTTTAGGATGCTTGATATCAAGAAATAGTCTATGCGCCAGCCGACATTTCGCTCTCTGGCTTTAGCAAAGTGGCTCCACCATGTATAATGTCCGTTCCCTTGTTTAAAGAGGCGTAACGTGTCAATAAAACCGGCGTCTACAAATGCCTGAAAGCCGCTTCGTTCTTCGGTTGTAAAGCCATGTTTACCACGGTTCGGTTTGGGGTTTGCCAGGTCGTCTTCCGTATGGGCTACGTTTAGGTCGCCACAAAAAATTACTGGCTTGGATTCTTCAAGCTGTTTACAATACGCCAAAAAGGCAGGGTCCCAAGACTTTTGGCGTAATGAGATACGCGACAAATCGTCTTTGGCGTTCGGTGTGTAGACAGTTACTAACCAAAAAGTATCGAACTCGGCCGCCATAAGCCTGCCCTCTTTATTTGGGTCGCCGTAGATGTCTCCCTCTACTTTGTATGTATCGATAATATCTTGGGGAAAGCCGTTTATTACTTGAAGTGGCTTAACTTTTGTAAAAATGGCGGTACCACTGTACCCTTTTTTATTTGCTGAGTACCAAAACTCTGTATACCCCGGCAAATCTACCTCTGTCTGCTCTTGCATAGCTTTAGTTTCCTGCAAGCAGAATATGTCGGGCTGCTCTTTGCTAACAAATTCCTGCAACGCTCCCTTTTTCCAAACTGCCCGAATCCCATTCACATTCCAGGAATATATCTTCATCGTATTTAGTATATCAACTTGAATATGGACATGGCTAATGAGCAAATCAAATTAGTTATATTGCGTATTGTAAATCGAGCCAAAAGAGGTCTTTGCTGACGCATGCTTCCATGATTTCTGGCATACCCGGATAGAAGTTGGAGTGGTGTTCTTTAGACCAGAAATATCCTTCTGGCAGGAGGGGGTTATCTGTTATTTTAGTATGTAAAACAGTATTGTGTGTCATTGTCTCTAACCGTTCCTTGCTGTGGATAGTTATATATGCCGTGCCCGCCACTCGTAGCTTGCTGTTTATACTAAACAATCCGTTTAATTGCTCTTGTCCAAATGATAATATCCCCTGCTCCGTAGATGGTTCCAAAATTGGTAGAACTACGCTGTTTGGAATAGGCTGATGGTCTCTCTCGGCCAGTAGCCATCCCTTTGGGCTTTTTATAGCTAACAGTATTTGTGTAAAAGGCTTTAATAGCCATTCTGCCTCGCTCAGCCGGGCATTCTTGCCCAGGAACATACCTATGTTTGTTAACCGGTAGGTTCCGTCCTCGAGTTTCTCTACTAATCCGTCTCGAAGGAGCTGCTTTATATGGTAAGTAAATGTATTACTGTCTATGTGCTTTGGGCGCAAATCCGCGAAGTGCGCAGTATCTACAACAGCTAGTTGTTCCAGAATGGTTTTTTGCACATGGTGTTCAATCATATCTATATAGTAACAACTTTTATATTTCCATTCCGCTACTGCTTGCTAAGGGTATTGTCCTTGCATATACTTCATATTTAATATGACCTTAAGCTCACCTCTTCCTAGAACAGTATTTTTGAAGCAATCCGGAGAAAGATTAACAAGCGCAAATTCTGGATATTTGTGGACACCTGAAGGAGTTAGAACCTCCGCTGAAAAAATTGCCAGAGCATTTCGTATAAGAGACTCACTGAATGTTAGTGGGCTAGTAGTAGTATCTGGTGCAGGAAATATTATTAGAGGCGAAAAGTTACGCGAACATGGGCTTGGCGGAGACTTCGCTGATGTACTCGGTAGAATTGCTACTATACAGAATACAATCGTTTTGGCAGAGGCGCTAGAATATCGAAATGTTAGAACTAAAATATTTATATCTCAAAATATGGGTTTTAGTGACCCAACTCTTGGTAATCTTGAGTCTTATTCTGATTCAGGTCTCGCAGAAGCGGTTGATGAAGGAAAAATTACACTTATATCAGGCGGAATTGGCGAAGATAATGTAACAACGGATAACGCCGTTGTTACCTACGCGGCAGGTTATTCCATGGCAGATCTTAATGCAAATGTGGAGATTCTAAAAGGAACAAAACACGATGGTGTATTTGACATGGATCCAGAAAGTCATACCGAAGCAAGACCATTTAGCCTTATAAGTGCATTGGAAATGATAGCGAACTATGACTTGTATCCTGCTGTTGATCTGGCGAGTTTACATTCTTTAGTAAATAGCGGTATGACTATGAGAGTATTTGCTGACGGACGGCATGATTTAACAACAGTGCTTAATCTTGCTAATGCCAACGGATATACTGTGGGTACTGTCATTACTTATGAAGACGTTCAAAAAAAGCTAGCTTCTTAAAACTAAGATATAATACCTCGAAGTTAGGAGGGGTCGCCTAGTGGCCTATGGCGCACGCTTGGAAAGCGTGTTGGGAGCAATCCCTCGAGGGTTCGAATCCCTCTCCCTCCGCCAATATAAATAACCCTGCTGAATAAGTAGGGTTATTTATATTGATTCTGAGGGGGATTCGAACGGGAATGCCACTGGCAATCCCCGCACCTTGCTTAGTTTCGATGCTAGTAGCATCAAACTAAGTTGTTTCTAGTAAAAGTATTTTTCTTTTACGGGAACAAGGCGAATCCCTCTCCCTCCGCCAAAGATATAGTTCCGTCCACTTACAGCCTATATAAGAGTTAGAGGGTGGTTTTAATTTGCAATGCTTATAAAACTCATTGTTCATGTTATCCCCTTTTAGGAGGATGTACTCAAGCTAGGCCTTAAGAGCCAGATCACTAATTAAACGCTTTAGTTCATTTGGCGCGAGACTTGATTTAAGTACAAATTTATCAGCGCCATTTTCTAGTACCTCTTGAGTGAGTTTACTGTCGGTTATATTGCTGCAGACGACAATTTTAACAGTGGGGAAATCGTCTTTGTTCAAATTACGCAATACTTCCTTGCCGTCCATAACAGGCATAAAAATGTCTAAAAACATAATGTCGGGCTTATGCTTTTTTAGTTGCTTTAGACCTTCAATGCCATTGTTGGCGGTATATACGGTAAAGCCTAGAGACGTTATAATTAGCTCGTAAACGTCTCGTAAAACTTTTTCGTCCTCCACTATAAGAACAGAAATAGGATTACTCATAGAGGTAAGCTAACCGTAAAGGTCGATCCTTTGTTAAGTTTCGAAGTAACGGTGATTTTGCCGCCATGCATTCCGATGATATTTTTGACCCAATAGAGTCCAAGGCCGCTGCCCGTAATAGTGTCTGACAGGTCATTGTCTATTCTAGTAAACTTATCGAAAATTTTTGCCTGATCTGCTTCTCTAATACCAACGCCTCTATCAGTTATGCTTACCTTAACTGTTTTAGGTGTACGTTTAATAGCAACTTTAATGTCCGTAGACTTGTAACTATACTTACTCGCATTTTCTAGAAGGTTTACGAAGACTAATTTCATTTCTGTTTCGTCGATTCGTACAGTAATGTCTTGGTCTGGCGAAGCGATTATCAGCCGCTGTTTTTTTGTATCGAGTACAGCTTGCAGCTCATCGGCGACATCTTGCAGTAAGCTTACTACGTTATAAGGTTTTCTGTTCAACTTAAACGTTTCGGCGTCAATCTGAGCGGTCTTTAACAAATCATTAATAAGCATTAACTGCCGCTCATTACTATCGTAAGCAGTTTGCAAATATTCTTTCTGTTCCCCTGTCATCTCTCCTCCGTAGCCCGCCAGTGCTATGCCTATGTATTGCTTGACTACGGTAGCAGGTGTCCGCAGTTGATGTGAGGCGATACCAACGAACTCATCTTTAGCCTTGTTCAGTTTTAGCAGCTCATTGCGTTCATGAGATATTCTAGCAAGCTCTTGTTGCTCCTTTTCGGACTGTTTTAACGCTGTCATATCACGGACTACCAATACTGCTAAAATCTGCTTTCCCTTGTCATCAAATACCGGTGCACCGCTATAGTTAAAGTGCCACTCTCTATTTATATCTGTTCGCTTGGCTAGTAATTCATAATGGGTAAAGCTCTCTCCCTTAAATACTCTCGAAATAGGCCAATCTTTTATAGGACATGGAGTACCATCGAGTTTTAACACTCGGAAAATTTTAGCAAAGTACTCTATATTATGCTTCATGTCTGCCGCATTTTTAAAGCCAGTAATTTTAGCTAGGGATTTATTGAGTAGAATAATATTACCGTTCATGTCAAATACAGAAATACCGTCTGCTACCGACTCAAAAATAGCTTCTAGACGATTCTGGCTCTCAAGCAATTTTCCTTCCGCGGTTTTCTGTTCACTTATATCCGTATTGGTACCTGTCCATTGAATTATCTTTCCAGCTTTATTTTTAACCGGCATGACCCGCGTCAAAAATGGTCTGAAAATACCGTCTGATCCTTTAAGCGGAAAGGTCATATCGAATTGTTTACCACATTTAATTGATGCAACCCAGCTTTTCATAACCTTGGGCAAGACTTGCGGGTCGTGTACCGATTGCCAGCCCCAGCCTTCCATATCTTTTGGTTTTGTACCAGTATAGTCATACCATCGCTTGTTGTACCAATAGATATAACCGTTCGGTTCAGCCATCCATGCCAGGTTTTGAATATTATCGGCGAGCGTACTAAACTGGTTTTCAGATTTAAGACGCAATTCTTCGGCTTTTTCAATTCGATCTTCCTGCTCTTTATAATAACCATGGAAAGAAAAAATGATTTTTGAAGTTACGATATCTGTGTAAAGTGATATCACCTGATTAAAATTATACAGGTCATGCGTTGTGAGACGCTGCAGCAAACCAGTTTCATTTAGTTTTTCCCAAAATGCGTGTTTAAGGAAAATTGTGCCATCAACTGTTTCTTCCAAAGTTAGACCTTGTTTGACTGATTTTTGGGCAATCTTTTTACCTAATTCCAAAAATACCTTTTTTCCTTGTTTTGTGTTTTCTAAGTTGTTAGCAAACTCTTTGACAATCTTAATGTAATCTTCACGATTTTTTTTCAAATTTTTTCTCTGAGCATTTTCGGTGCCTAAATGGGTTATATGCTTTTGATTTGCTAAGCTTTGAATAGTATCAGCATTTTCCAGCAAAAATTTTTTGATGTTCTTGTACGTGTCTTTGTCGACTTTAATCATTTTGTTTAGATCATAGGGGCTAAAACGCCAGTCTCCTCGAGACCCAATTTTCTTACCCTGCAATGTACCGGATTGAGCCCAATGCCTTACAGTTTTAACGCTCACACCTAAATACTGAGCTGCGCGCTGACAATTAACAAGATTATTATCGTTGTTTAACATGCTTTATCTACCTAAAACTACCCTTAACTACAAGTGATATATACTTTATTTTACAGCATAGATTGCGTATTGCCAACGCTTATTATGCAATGGGTGCTAAGTTTTCTTCCGTATGACTTGATAGGGTATAGCAAAGAGATTGTTAGCGTTATAACGTATAAAATACGACAAATAAAAGCTGACGTTTGTGAAATATTGAACATGATTTAAGATATCTTAAGTAGTAATATACATATAACAATAAACGGAGAGTCTGTATGAAGCTTGATAAGTCTACGACTGTGTCTGTTTTACTAAAAATCACAGATTTACCGATAGTTGCTATAGACCAAAGCAGTATTTTCACCTTCGTAAACGTTGCGTTCACAAAAGAATATGGCTGGACTAGCGACGATTTATATGGCAAGTCCGTGGTGGAAATAATGCCCGACCACATGCGTAGCGCTCATA